>NZ_JAMOYY010000053.1:0-19025 GCF_023669475.1 Blautia sp. MB18-30
GGTGCTCGTGTTCATGATGTTCGTGCTCGTGATCCTCGCAGCCACAGCCGCAGTGTTCGTCATGGTTGTGAAGGTGCTCGTGTTCATGATGTTCGTGCTCGTGATCCTCGCAGCCACAGCCGCAGTGCTCGCCATGGTGGTGAAGGTGCTCGTGTGCATGATGTTCGTGTTCGTGATCCTCGCAGCCACAGCCGCAGTGCTCGTCATGGTGGTGAAGGTGCTCGTGTTCATGATGTTCATGTTTATGATCCTCACAGCCACAGCCGCAGTGCTCGTCATGGTGGTGAAGGTGCTCGTGTTCATGATGTTCATGTTTATGATCCTCACAACCACAGCCGCAGTGCTCATGGTGGTGATGATGCTCATGTTCATGATCTTCATGGTCATGATTCTCGCAACCACAGACGCAGTGATCATCATGGTGATGGTGCTCATGATCGTGATGTTCTTCATGCTCATCATGGCTGTGATGCGCATGCTCGTGACCGCAGCCGCAGGAATCTGCGGACTTCATGGAATCTTTCTTTAATTTTTCTTCCATATGAACTCTCCTTGCTGATTCGTTTGTTTTTTATATGAATATATGAATTAATGTTCATATGACTATTTAATCATATATAAAAATCTTTGTCAACAGCTTTTCAAAGAACGGATCAAAGAAAAGTAAAATTTATTGCAAAAGAAATATAGAAAATATTAATATATTCTGAAAAAATAATCTATTTTATTATTTTTATTTATCATGTTATACTTTCAACAAGTAAAGAAAGGTAGCAACATGTACAGTATCGACTTAAACAGTGACATGGGTGAGAGCTTTGGCGCATATAAGCTTGGCGGCGATGAAGAAATCATCAAATATGTCACAACAGCAAATGTAGCATGTGGCTGGCATGCAGGCGATCCGATGGTAATGGATAAGGTAGTCCGCATGGCAAAGGAACGTGGCGTTATGGTTGGAGCCCATCCTGGATATCCGGATCTTCTTGGCTTTGGACGAAGAAAGATGGTTCTCTCTCATGATGAAGTTAAGAATTATGTCAGATACCAGATCGGAGCACTGGCTGCATTTACCAAGAGCTACGGAATGAAGCTTCAGCATGTCGCTCCTCATGGAGCAATGGGGAATGGCTGCCAGTATGACGAGGATATTTCCACAGCGATCTGTGAGGCAATCTGCGAGTATGACAAAGATCTGATCGTTTATTACTGTGCAGGAGCAGTTCTTGGTGATATCGCTGAGAGCAAGGGACTTCGTACAGCATCTGAGATTTTTGCAGATCGTGCATACATGGATGATCTTTCTCTTGTAAATTGTTAAAAGAATTATATTGTTATATGATTTCGTAAGTGATATACTTAAACATAAGGAAAACCGTGTGAAATTACAGTTTGCTTTTTGCACGGTTTCTTTTATACATGGTAGTTAGTTAAAGCTAACAACAGAACGATGTGAGAGTACTTTTGACTATACAGAAAGGAATATATAATGCTAATGAATGTTTTTGAAGGTATACTGATTCCATTTGTTGGAACAACGCTAGGTGCAGCATGCGTGTTTTTTATGAGAAAAACACTTAGCAAGTTACTGCAACGTGCACTTGCAGGGTTTGCAGCAGGTATAATGGTTGCTGCTTCAATCTGGAGTCTTCTGATTCCGGCAATTGAACAATCTGAGAATATGGGAACTTTATCGTTTGTTCCGGCAGTTGTTGGGTTCTGGATTGGTATATTGTTTTTACTCGCACTTGATCATTTGATTCCACATCTTCATGTTGGAAGTGATCAGACAGAGGGACCGAAAAGCAAACTTGGCCGTACTACGATGATGGTGTTGGCAGTTACGTTACATAATATCCCTGAAGGTATGGCAGTTGGTGTAATGTATGCAGGATTTCTTGCTGAAAATGCACAGATTACAGCAACAAGTGCACTTGCTTTATCACTTGGAATTGCTATCCAGAATTTTCCAGAAGGAGCGATTATATCCATGCCGCTTAGGGCAGAGGGTGAAAGTAAGAGAAAGGCATTTCTGGGAGGTGTACTTTCAGGAGTCGTTGAACCGATTGGAGCAATAATGACGATTCTTGTCGCACAGCTGGTAATCCCGGCATTACCATATTTACTCAGCTTTGCAGCAGGAGCTATGTTATATGTCGTGGTTGAAGAACTAATTCCGGAAATGTCTCAGGGACAGCACTCGAATATCGGTACGCTTTTCTTTGCACTTGGATTTAGTTTGATGATGATCTTGGATGTGGCACTGGGGTAAGAGGAGAGGAAAGATTCTTATGAGAATATTGATTTATGGTGCTGGTGTGATTGGATCCTTGTATGCGGCTTTATTTGCAGAAGCCGGTTATGATACAAATATTTATGCCAGAGGTAAAAGACTTGAGGCTTTAAGAAATAATGGATTGAAATATAAGAAAAATCAGGAAGTAATAAAGGCAGAGATTAGGATTCTTGGAGAACTACCAAACGATGATATTTATGATTTTGTCTTGCTTACTGTCCGGGAAAACCAGCTGTATGAAGCACTTACTGAATTGAAAAATAATAAAAGTAATACGATTGTTACAATGATAAATTCACTGGACAGTTACAATAAATGGGAAGACATTGTCGGAAAAGGAAGAATATTACCGGCTTTTCCAGGAGCAGGCGGAAGTATAAATGATGATGGTATCCTTGATGCAGCACTTACTCCAAGGTTGATTCAGCCGACAACATTTGCAGAAATATCAGGAAATAAATCCGAAAGAACTAAGCAGTTTTCAGAGATATTGAGGCATGCTCATATACCATACCAGAAAGTAACGGATATGCATCTATGGCAGCTTTGTCATCTTGCTATGGTGGTACCGATTGCAGATGCGTATTATGAATCAGACGATCCGGAGAAAGTGGGAAAAGAATGGAAAATCATGAGGAAAACAGCAGAAAGGCTGAAAAGAAATTTTAATTTTTTGCGAAAACAAAAGGGTAAACTGTCACCATGGAAAATGAATATTTTTCGCTTTTTACCATTGTCATTTCTGACGATTATGCTGGCAGTTACATTTGGAAGCAGTTTTGGAGATAAATTTATGTATCAACATGCTATGAAGGCACCAGATGAAATGAGGGAATTGCATAAGCAGTTTTATGCTTATATGAAAAAAATGAAGAAATGCGGATGCAAGGCGAAAAAGGTACAGTGATTGGAGAAAAAGCATGAAAAATGAAGAATATAAAAAATTGTCAATTAAAGAGTTTACAAAAGCAGCAGGAAGATATGAAAGTAACCATGCTGGCATTTACGAAATGTGCAAGAAAGATTATCCGGATATTCTGGAAGAATTAGAGAAGGAGCCATTTAGAGATTTATTAGATGCAGGCTGTGGGCCTGCTCCAATGATTTCTTTATTAGCAGAAAAACATCCAGACCGGCATTATACAGGACTGGATCTGACTCCGGCAATGATTGAACAGGCAAAAAAGAAAAATATACCAAATACAACATTTGTTGTAGGAGACTGTGAGAACTTTCCTTTTGAAAAGGATTCATTTGATGCAATTATTTGTTCTATGAGCTTCCATCATTATCCGGATCCACAGGCATTTTTTGACAGTGTGAAAAGATGTCTTCGCCCAAATGGAAGATTGATACTGAGAGATGTGACCAGTGACAATAAAGTATTGGTATGGCTAATGAATACATTGGAAATGCCGTTGGCAAATATATGCGGACATGGAGATGTCCAAGTGCCAACAAGAGATGTGGTCATAAAATGTTGCAAAAAAGCAGGATTAAAAGTAGAAAAATTTGAAATTCGTAAAGGTATGCGAATGCATTGTGTTGTGAGAAAACCTATGGGAAAGGCGATAGGAAATGAAAGATAAGTATCTTAGGGAAACACGAATGGTTGATTTTTCTAATCCGGCAATTCAAAAACTTATTCAAAATATGAAATGGAAGGAAATGGGTGAATTTGAAAGGATTAAGGCAATCTACAACTATGTAAGAGATGATGTTTTATTTGGATATAATATTGATGACGGAATTTCAGCTTCAAAAGTACTTGCAGATGGTTATGGACAATGTAATACAAAAGGAACTTTATTTATGGCACTTTTACGTGCCTGCAATATTCCATGCAGAGTACATGGTTTTACGATTGATAAAAGATTGCAGAAAGGGGCTATGACCGGGTTTGTTTACCGTAATGCTCCAAAAAGTATTTTCCATAGCTGGGTAGAAATTAATTTCGAAAATCAGTGGTACGAACTGGAAGCTTTCATTTTGGATAAAACCTACATAAAGAAGTTACAGGAACAAAATTCGGAATGTACAGGTGCATTTTGCGGTTATGGAGTAGCAGTCAAGGATTTCAGAAATCTCATTATTGAGTTTGATAGGAACAATACTTATATTCAGAGCGAGGGAATCAATCAGGATTTTGGTGTTTATGATTGTCCAGATGAACTGTTGAAGGAACATCATCAAGAAATTTCAGCCTTTAAAGCATTTGCTTATAGACATATTGGAAGACACCTCATGAATCGTAATGTCAGGAAGATTAGAGAACGATAGTTTTAAGCTTTTAGAATTAAAATTAAATTTGGAGGGTAATATGGCAGACAAAATACAAAATGCTTATGAAACATCAAAAAATATATATGATGATGTTCTTACGCAAAGAAATATTTTCAGCAAACTGTATATTAAGTTATTTTGGAGTGGCACTGATGATAATGATATAGCACGAAAAGTTTTATCATATGTTCCTGATGACATTTCAGGAAATCTTCTTGATGTTCCGGTTGGAACTGCTGTATTTACGGAAAACAAATGGAATTCTCTGAAAAATGCACCGATCGTCATCCTTGACGAAGCGACTGCATTTACGGATCCGGAAAATGAGAACAAGATTCAGAAGAGTATTGAAGAACTGACAAAAGGCAAGACATTGCTGGTTATTGCACATAGACTTTCCACAATCACAGATGCAGACAAAATCGTTGTTTTGAAAAATGGCTGTATAGAAGGAGCAGGAACCCAGGAAGAGCTGATTCAGAACTGTCCGCTTTATCAGCGAATGTGGCAGGCTCATGTGGGAGTAAGGCACTGGGCAGTAGGAAGCCAGAAAGAAGGTGAAGAATCATGTTTGGCACTGTAAAAAGAATCTGTATATCGGTTTTATTTTTTCCTTTTTTTCAGGCTGGTTTGCGGCAATGCCGGTCATATGGGCTGCATATATGATCGGGAAGCTTGTAGAATGCGAAGGACAGGGAAAAGCTGTCTCAACGGTTTGGATTGGGAAAAGTATCGTGATTCTGCTGTTCTTCATTTTTCTGCGCTTTCTGTTTGATTATCTGAGAGCAAGATTTCAGGAGTCGATCAGTTATGAATTGATTGCCAGAGACAGACTTGCAGTAGGAGATGCACTGAAACGTGTATCTTTAGGATATTTCCAGAATATGAATACAGGCACGATTCTCAATTCCATTACTACTGGCCTTCATACGCTGGAAGGAATGGGAATTCGTATGATTGATAACTTTGTAGGAGGTTATCTGAATTTTATCTGTATTCTTTTGTGGCTTACCTGTATGAACTGGAGAGTGGGGCTGATTGCAGTGACGGGTGCTGCTGTTTCTCTGATTCAGGATGAAATTGAAATCGAATGGAATTTTGACGATATTTTTTCAGAACAGAGATAACTTGAGCAGGACAAGAATGATTTATCAGAAGATAATAAAGGTGCTGGGACTACCTGATGGAAACGTCAGATAGTCTTCGGCAGAAAAAAATAAAATTTTTTTGTCCTATACTTGACACATCCACATATGCTGAGGCATACGTTTTGCACCAGATGTGCAGAAGCTGGCCTAGATATCAAAGTTTTACAAATGATTATGGGACATAGTGACATAAGCATTACAATGAACATATACAATCACGTAGATGCTGCAAGAGTACAGAATGAAATAAAAAAGCTTGAAAATATAATGTAATAATCAGAGCCATTCCCTTTATCGGGCGTGGCTCTTTTATGACAATTTTTGTGACAAATAAAAGAAAATAGACGCAATCAGACGAAATATTGTTTTTCATGGAAATGCTGAAAATCCTTGTAAACAAAGTGTTCTTGATATATGATGAAACAAGTCGAAGCCCGTTGTTGCTTTATGTGGCGGAAAGCGGTGGATCAAAAATCCTGGTATAAATAATATAATAAGAAGAAACGGTAAAGCAGAAAATCTTCCTGACGGACTTGTGCTTACCGTTTTTTTATTTCTGTCGTTCCCATACCTGGCCGATCGGGAAGGACGGAGTGGATTCTGCAAGAAAGTCTTCCAGTGCATTTTCGAAGAATTCCACGGCACGTTTGCTGGTGGACTTTGGATATTTATGCTTGATCTTATAGCAGACACGGTTTGGCGGTGTGTTTTTCAGTTCACTGATAAAAAGAGGCCGGTAATGGGAAAGCTCCAGGATCACAGACTGTGGTGCGACCATCCAGTTCCCCGGTTTTTTCCAGAGACGGTCCAAAAGTGTGATGGTATCTGCCGCAATGTGAGGCCTGGAAGCGGAGGAAAGCCAGCGGTCATGCCAGATCTGATAATTGTCATCCCAACTTAAAAACAGCTCCAGGGATGGATCCAGCTCATCGGTATGTATTGCCGGAGCCGGAATCACTGGCTGATCCGATTGTATCAGATAAAGTTTTTCTTCGAAGATTTTCTCTGTTATGATATTCTTGTAATGCAATTTGTGGTAGACAAATCCGATATCAATGCTGTGTTCTCCAAGAAGACCGTAGAGCTCTGAAGAGTGATGGGACTCGATGTTCAGGTCCAGCTTGGTCTGTTCATTTAAGATCCTGTCATACAGTGGTGCGAAAACAGCTACGTTCAGGCTGTCTGTACAGCCGATGGTAAGCAGCAGGGAATCCTGATTGCGCTGCAACTCCATAGTTTCCTTCCAGAGAGACATCCAGCGTTCCGCAAGGATGATAAAATCTGTTCCCTTGGCAGTCAGTTCCACCTGCTTGTGGCCTTTCTGACGGATCACAAGGGGAAAACCCAGTTCGTTCTCCAGAGATGTGAGCCGGTGGCTGACAGTAGGCTGGGAAAGAAAAAGAAGATCCGCTGTACGGGTGATGCTCTTGGTATTTACAATGGTGAGAAAGGTTTCGATTTCAGCAAGATTCATATGAACAGCTCCTTTTCTTTGGTGTTGTCTATAGGATGGTTTAAGCTTTGATAATATAAAAATTATTTATATTATACAGAGAAATTATTCGTTATTCAATAGTAAGCTTGTATGATATGATAAATACAATTAAAAAAGAAAATCAAAAGAAGAGAGGTTTTCATATGGCATTAGGATGTAGGATCAGACGAAATTTTGAAAGACCGTCAAAAGAATTAGTAGAAGCCTTCCGTGGAATTCCAGTTGCAAATATTGATGATAACTGTGGAAAGATCGCTGCCGTAGATTCCAGTATTTTCCCGCTGAACCCGAAGGCAAGACTTCTGGGAACTGCATTTACAGTAAATGCACCGGCAGGAGATAACCTTCTGTTCCATAAAGCACTGGATATGGCTCAGCCGGGAGATGTTATCGTTCTTGCAAACAAAGGAAGCAGGATAGAGTTATCCTTATCAACAACAGCCGTGGTCAGCTTGTTGTTGAGCAGGATCTGGCAGATGCTCTGAATAGTGGGAAGGTTTATGCTGCTGGTCTTGATGTTGTTTCTACTGAGCCGATCAAGGGGGATAATCCGCTTCTCAAGGCTAAAAACTGCATCATCACTCCGCATATCTCCTGGGCTGCTCAGGCTTCCAGACAGAGGATCATGGATATTACGGTTGATAATATCAAGGCTTTTCTGGATGGTAATACGGTTAACAGAGTTAACAAATAGATTTTTTTCGGTGTTTCGATTTCCTATGTATGATGTGTGAGGAAAGGACGGCTGTCTCGCTTTTTGGGGGGTGGCCGTCTTTTTCTTTGTGTGGTGGATTGAATGAACCGTACGCCGGGGATGTGGCAGCGGTACGGGCAGGGCTCCGTCGGCGGATACTGCTAAGGCTCCGGAAATCGGCTAAAAACATTGAGACAGGGGCAGAACTCGCCTCTGGCTCAGACAGCAGCCCCTGTCTCAATAACGCCGATCCCCGCAGCCTAAGCAGTATCACACCTCCTCCGCAGCAGCCCATACCGCTGCCACATCCCCGGCTGAAAATTCAACCGCAGAGAGCAGACAATAGAAGCGAATGTACATTTTGCCCAGTGCCCAAAAAACACAATATATAAAAATAAATCGGCACAGCGTTCCACGTCCAACACCGAAGCATACAGGAACCAGATCGGCACAGTGTTCCGCATCCAATACCGAAGCATACAGAAAACGGCTTCAAAACAATCCATAACCAATAAAGCAGCCGGCCGTATCCCCAAAAAAATAAATCGGCACAGCACCCCGCATCCAACACCGAAGCATACAGGAACCAGATCGGCACAGCGTCCCACAACCAACACCGAAGCATACAGGAACCAGATCGGCACAGCGTCCCACATCCAATACCCAAGCATACAGACACAAGTCAACACCCTCCCCTCATCCACAACCAAGAACTCCTTAAAAAAAGCCCGAGGGGTGTGCAGAGGGGCCGCGGCTTTGCGGCCCCTTTGCGGTTTTCTTTTTGCACAAAAAAATAGCTCCTACATCGCAAAGATGTAAGAGCTAAATTCGCTGGATGGAGAAGGATTCGAACCTTCGAAGGCGGTGCCAACAGATTTACAGTCTGCCCCCTTTGGCCACTCGGGAATCCATCCGTGAACAACAAATGTATTATATATAACATTTGATAAAATTGCAAGCTTTTTCTCAAAAAAAATAATAATTCCCACAGCATCAGCATTTTTGGTAAAATACTGGACTTACCAAAGGAAATCTGCTATTATGAGTACGGTTGGATATAAAGGACACGGTTTTTCCGTATCCTAATACAGGTTAGGAGGATTTTATCATGTTAGTAAACGCAACAGAAATGCTGAAAAAAGCAAAAGCAGGCCATTATGCAGTTGGTCAGTTCAACATCAACAACCTTGAGTGGACAAAAGCTATCCTTCAGACAGCTCAGGAGCTCAACTCTCCTGTAATCCTTGGTGTTTCCGAGGGTGCCGGTAAATACATGACAGGTTATAAGACTGTTGTAGGTATGGTTAACGGTATGATGGAAGAGCTGAACATCACTGTTCCGGTTGCTCTTCATCTTGACCACGGCAGCTATGATGGATGCCTGAAATGTGTTGAGGCTGGTTTCTCTTCCATTATGTTCGACGGATCTCATTATCCGATCGATGAGAACGTAGCTAAGACTAAAGAGCTGGTTAAGATCGTTGCTGAGCACAACATGTCTCTTGAGGCAGAGGTTGGTTCCATCGGTGGCGAGGAAGATGGTGTTGTTGGTATGGGCGAGTGCGCTGATCCTGAGGAGTGCAAGAGAGTTGCAGATCTCGGAATCAACTTCCTTGCAGCTGGTATCGGTAACATTCACGGAAAATATCCGGCTAACTGGCAGGGCTTAAGCTTTGAGACTCTGGATGCTATTCAGAAACTGACAGGAGATATGCCGCTTGTTCTTCACGGTGGTACAGGTATCCCGGCAGACATGATCAAGAAAGCGATCAGCCTTGGCGTTTCCAAGATCAATGTAAATACAGAGTGCCAGCTTGCATTTGCTGAAGCTACACGTAAATACATTGAAGAGGGTAAGGATCAGCAGGGTAAAGGATATGACCCACGTAAGCTTCTTGCACCTGGAGCAGAAGCGATCAAAGCTACTGTTAAAGAGAAAATGGAGCTTTTCGGATCTGTCAATAAAGCATGATGAATCGAAAATAATATATGGAAGAAGCCGGAATGGGAGCAAGCCTGTTCCGGCTTCTTTTTTCATGGTAAAATATCAATATTTTTACTATATAAAAAAATCAACATGTTTCTTGATTTTTTTATATAGTGAAAATGACCTCTTCGATTTACAATAATATCAAGTTAATCGAGAAGCTGATTTGAAGCTTATCGGTCAGGAATATGCGAAATGGACGTTTTAAGCATATCCGCGAAACAAATTGAATATCATATAAGGTAAAGGAGAGGTACGATTATGAGAATGAAAAAAGCAACAGCATTTGGTCTTGCAGCTTTAATGGCAGCTACCATGATCCCGGCAGTTCCTGCTATGGCAAAAGGGGATGACAGTGAAGGCTCTGTTTATTATCTGAATTTTAAACCGGAGCAGGCAGATCAGTGGTCAGACCTGGCAAAGAAATACACCGATGAGACTGGTGTACCGGTTACCGTTGTTACAGCTGCTTCCGGAACTTATGAGTCTACTCTGAAATCAGAGATGGCCAAGGATGAGGTTCCGACACTGTTCCAGGTTAACGGACCGGTTGGACTTGCATCCTGGAAGGATTATTGCTATGACCTGAAAGACAGCGATGTTTACAAAAATGTGGAGAGTGACGATTTCGTACTGAAGGAGGACAGCGGTGCAGTTGACGGTATCGCCTATGTAATTGAAACATATGGAATTATTTACAACAAAGCGCTTCTTAAGAAATACTGTGAGATGGATGGCGCTGTGATCAAGTCTGCAGATGAGATCAACAATTTTGAGACATTAAAGAAGGTTGCAGATGATATCCAGGCTAAGAAAGATGACCTTGGAGTTGACGGTGCATTTACTTCCGCAGGCTTTGATTCTTCCAGTGACTGGCGCTTCAAGACACACCTTGCAAACCTTCCAATCTATTATGAGTACAAAGAAGACGGAATCACATCCACAGATGCGATCAAAGGGACCTATCTTGACAACTTCAAGAACCTGTTTGACCTTTATATCACAGATTCTACCTGTGAGCCAAGCCTTCTTTCCAGCAAGACTATCGATGATGCAAATGCTGAATTTGGTCTTGGAGAGGCTGTGTTCTATCAGAATGGAACCTGGGCTTATGATAACATCAAAGATAACGAAGTAGCAGACGAGGATATGGGAATGCTTCCAATCTATATTGGTGTAGATGGTGAAGAGGACCAGGGACTTTGCACAGGCAGTGAGAACTACTGGTGCGTAAACAAAAAAGCAGATGAGAAGGATATCCAGGCAACTCTTGATTTCCTCAGCTGGGTTATCACAAGTGATGAAGGAAGAGAATCTATAAGCCAGGAAATGGGATTTACAACACCATTCAAGACCTTTGATGAGAATTATGAGTCTGCAAATCCGCTTGTAAAAGCAGCCGACGAATATGTAAAAGCTGGTAAAACTCCGGTTTCATGGAACTTTACAACCATGCCTTCTGAAGAGTGGAAAAACCAGGTCGGCAGTGCAATGCTTGAGTATGCACAGGGTACCGGCGAGTGGGATGCTGTGAAAACTGCATTTGTTGACGGATGGGCAAAAGAGTACAAAGCAGCAAATGAAGGCTGATAAGGTATAACTGAAACGTGATCACGAAGGGGTGGGCGGTTTCCGCCTGCCTCTTTTAATGAAGAGAGGATGTGTAAAGTAGGGAAGGATGCATCCTCAGGAGAAAGGAAGAGAAAACATGCAGAATAAGATGATGAAAAAGTATTTTCCGGTTTTTGTCCTGCCTACCCTGCTGGCATTTACCATTGGATTTATCGTTCCCTTTATCATGGGCGTATATCTTTCCTTCTGTAAATTTACCACAGTAACGGATGCAAAATTCGTGGGATTACAGAACTATGTGAAGATTTTTACTGAGGATGGAACCTTTGGACATGCATTATGGTACACCACCGCATTTACGGTTGTATCAGTAGTTCTGATCAATGTGATCGGTTTTGCAGTTGCGTTGCTTCTGACCAAGAAGATCAAAGGAACCAATATATTCCGTACCGTATTTTTTATGCCAAACCTGATCGGTGGAATCATCCTTGGTTATGTATGGCAGCTTCTGTTAAACGGTCTGCTTCTTCAGATCAATAAAACACTTACATATTCTTCTGTTTACGGATTCTGGGGTCTTGTGATCCTGATGTGCTGGCAGCAGATCGGATATATGATGATCATTTACATTGCAGGTATCCAGAATATCCCGGGTGAACTGATCGAGGCTGCACAGATCGATGGTGCGAACAAAGGACAGCTTCTGAAGCATGTGATCATTCCTATGGTCATGCCGTCCATCACCATCTGTACTTTCCTGACACTTACCAACTCCTTCAAGCTTTTTGACCAGAACCTTGCTCTTACAAATGGTGAGCCTTCCAATATGTCAGAAATGCTTGCACTGAATATTTACAATACCTTCTATGGACGTACCGGATGGGAAGGTGTAGGACAGGCGAAGGCCGTGATCTTCTTTATCCTGGTTGGAGCAATTGCCATGATCCAGAATCGTCTCACAAGAAGTAAGGAGGTACAGCAGTAATGAATAAAAAAGTAAAATTCAGCGGTCTGTGGACTGCGATCCTGAGTGTGGTATCTGTTGCTTATATTTTCCCGATCCTTCTGGTTTTGATCAATTCTTTTAAGAAAAAAGCATACATCAGCCGTTATCCCTTTGCAATCCCAACGGATAAAATGTTCGTAGGTCTGGAAAACTATGTAAATGGTCTCACAAAAACCGGATTTTTCCAGGCATTTGGATGGACATTATTTATCACAGTATTTTCTGTTGCGGTAATTCTGCTCTGTACCTCCATGTGTGCCTGGTACATCAACCGTGTTACCAACACGCTGACAAAAACCATGTACATGCTGTGCCTGTTTTCCATGGTCGTACCATTCCAGATGGTAATGTTTACTCTTTCCAAGATCGCAAACATCCTGAAACTGAATACTCCGTGGGGACTGATCATCATTTATCTTGGATATGGAGCAGGACTTGCGGTATTTATGTTCAGCGGTTTTGTAAAATCCATTCCGATCGAGATCGAAGAAGCTGCCATGATCGATGGCTGTACCCCGATCCAGACATTTTTTAAAGTGGTTCTTCCGGTTATGAAACCGACCTGTGTAACTGTAGCGATCCTGGAAACCATGTGGATCTGGAATGATTATCTTCTTCCATATCTGGTACTTGATATCAAGAAATATAAAACCATTTCCATTGCCATCCAGTATCTGAAGGGCGGTTACGGAACCATTGATATGGGAGCGATGATGGGCGTTCTTGTTCTTTCCATCATTCCGATCATTGCCTTCTATCTTGCATGCCAGAAATATATCATTGAAGGTGTGGTTGCAGGAGCTGTTAAGGGCTGACAAATTAGTTGAATAATGTTAAAATGAAAGAAAAACGGCCTGCTCTGCGTGCTTTTACGTGGATCAGGCCATATTTGGCGAGGTGAGGAATGTACAGAGTTTTGGTGGTAGATGATGAAAAACTGGAACGTGACGGAATCCGCTTTCTTCTGTCTATGGAGGAGGGAGAGTGGGAGATTTATGAGGCGGCTAATGGCAAGCTGGCATTAAATGAGCTGAGAAAGCATCCGGTGGATCTGATGCTGACAGATATCAAAATGCCTCATATGGATGGTCTGGAGCTTTCAAAAAAAGCAAGAGAGGAATATCCGGATCTGGAAATTATCATTTTCAGCGGTTATGGAGATTTTGCTTTTGCTCAGGAGGCGATCCGCTATGGTGTGACGGATTATGTACTGAAACCGGTGGATCCGGACCGCTTTCATGACACCATACAGAAGATCCAGAAGGAGATCGCATCCCGGAAAAATAAAGAGCAGCAGTCCATAAAAGAAAAGAGCTTTCTTCAGCAGTATTTTCTGCTGGGCTACATTTATTCCGGAGATCAGGAGCGTCTGAAGGAAGCGGAAGGAATTGTGGATTTTTCTGTCTGGGAGCAGTGGCACTGTGCAATTCTTATTGAATCGGATGAAGCTTTTTTTGATTCTGCCAGTGATGAGGTTCCCCTTGAGATCCGGGAAGAGCTTCGCCGTTCTTTCTTCTATTTGAATCTTAATGGCCGTCAGTCTTTGCTTCTTTTTAAGGATGTGTACTGTGATTATGTCCTTGTGGCAAAAAATGTCTATAATCTTCTGAAGCGCCTTCATCCTGTTCGCTTTCATCTGGCTGTAAGCCGGCGTTTTGACGGATATCAGGAATTGCCGGAAATCATGGAACAGCTGGAGCAGCAGATGGAAGAAAAATTTTATCATCCGGATATCCATGTCTACACCAGCGAGGAGGACGAGGAAAAAAATACCGGAGAAGAGGAGCAGGATTCCAGGCTTATGGAAAAAATCTCAGAAGATATTTCCAGAAAGGATGTGAAGCAGCTGTGGAGCCATTTCCGCAGCCTGGCATCCAAATATCAGTCCAATACCCAGTTTTCGGCCATGTATGTGAAATTTGTTTTTTCCAATGTGATAAGGGAGCTGTTTCAGGAGAATCGTTTTGCCGGAGAGCACAGGCTGGATCTGGAGGTGGATCATCTGTATGGCTGTTCTACCATTCAGGAGATCATTGAGGTTACAGAAAAAAATATCCGCCAGTACGAGGAGTTCCTGGACCGTTCCATGAGCGAATCCAGAGATGAGGTGGCAGCAGTCAAAAATTATATTTACAATCACTATGCGGAAGATCTGAATCTGGAAACACTGGCAGAAAAAGTATATCTTTCTTCCGGCTATCTCAGCTTTATTTTCAAGAAGGAGACGGGGATGAACCTGAATCGTTTTATCCGTGTGTTCCGCATGGAAAAGGCCAAGGAGCTTCTACGAACTACCAACATGAAAGTAGCCATGGTCAGCGAGCAGGTAGGATTTGCCAATTCTTCGTATTTCTGCCGGAGCTTCCGGGAATATTACGGAAGCAGCCCGGAGTCCTATCGGAAAGGAAACAATGAGGATGAAGAGTCTTCTGAAGAAGTATAATAATATGAAATACCGGTACAAGCTGACAAATCTTCTTGTGGTGGTATCCCTGGTGCCGATGACTGTGTTGGCACTGTATAGTCACAGTCGTATGAGTAGTCTTGTACGGAAAAATGAGATGGAGGATATGTACTCCATTTTGGAGCAGACCAGAGAAAACATTGACGGGCAGATCGAAATTTATGCCAGCCTTTTGAATTATCTTACCTATTCTCCTGAAATCCAGGAGGTGATCTTCAACAAAGATATGGATCGTTATACTGCATATGAACAGTATACGGAAGTTGTGGATCCGCTATTGACGGTGCCGAAATCCTACCACGAAGCAATTCTGGGGATACATCTTTTTGCAGAAAGCATTCCCGTGCGCCATGAATATACCTTGGCTCCGCTTTCAGAGGTTGATGGGGAATGGTGGAGTGACAAATTAAATAATACCGTGACGGTTCAGTGGATCGTGGACCGGGATAATCGTCAGATTGCGGCAGTCAGGGAAATATATGATGGTAAGATCAGGGAGGCTGTGCTCTGTATTTTGTTGGATTACGGAAAAGTATTCCAGCCTCTGGCTAATATTATTGAACGGAATTCCGGAGGCTTTGTGGTGGATGATCAGCAAAATATCGTCTATCATGGAGAAAATCTGGCGGCCAGTGATATTTCAGCACAGAAAGAAACCGCAAAAAAGCTGGATCGTCTGAGGGAAGAATATACCTATGTCAGCAGCAGCGGACATGAAACAAGATGGACCTATTATTTTTACAAACCTCCGGCTGTGATCGAGAGCTCGGTTTCAAAAGTATTGATCAGTGAGATCCCACTGATCGGCTTCTGTGTTGTGATCATCATTGTGCTTGGAATGACGTTTTCTAAGCTGTTTACCAGAAAGATTGAGCAGCTTACCAGAAATATGGAACAGGTGAACCAGGGAAGCCGTGAAGTTACGGTTTACAGTGATTCTGGAGATGAGGTAGGACAGCTGGTGAGAAGCTTTCACCATATGATGGATGAAATTAATCGACTGATCGAAGAAGTGTATGAAAATAAGATCGCTCTGAAGGAATTTGAACTGAAAGCGCTGACTGCCCAGATCAATCCCCATTTTCTTTATAATTCTCTTTCTATTATAAACTGGATGGCGATTAAGAGCCGTCAGAAGGAGATCAGCCGTGTGACACTGGCATTATCTACATTTTACCGGACAGCGCTCAGTAAGGGAGCAGATATGGTGACTGTGGAAACCTGTATTCGGAATATCGAAGCTTATCTGGAAATCCAGCTGATCATGCATGACAATGATTTTAAGGTGGAGTGGAATATCGATCCGTCTGTGCAGCAGGAGTTGGTTCCGAAGCTTGCCCTGCAGCCCATCGTTGAGAATGCTCTGGAGCATGGCCTGGATGTGAAGGAGGAAGGGGAAAAGCTTCTGAAACTTTATTTCTTTGAAGAGAATGGAGATGTAGTGATCCGGGTTGAAGATAACGGAATAGGGATGGAGCAGGAGCAGGCAGAAAAGCTGCTCACATATCAGGCAAAAGGCTATGGCCTTAAAAATGTCAATGACCGTATGTGCATTTTATATGGAGAGAAATATGCCATCCGGATCCTGAGCAAGGTAGGTGAGGGGACAAGCGTTGATATGAGGATCCCGAAAGAGGTAAAAAAAGATGAGACTTAGTCTGGGAAAAACAGTGGTATTTCTGAGTACGATACTGAGCCTGGCACTTTTGACGGGGTGTTCTTTAGGAACTGCAGAAATGGAAAAAACAGATATAGATGTTCTGTCCGAAAAGAACAGTAAGAGCTGGGAACAGGCAGAAACCACGCCTCTGGGGAAATATCCGGAGCTTGTAACTTATACTCTGGGACAGATGAAAGGGGCTAATAATTCTAATCTTCCGGACGGGCAGACTTATGAGGACAATGCATATACCCGGTATCTGAAAAAAACACTGAATATTCAGAATAAGAATGTTTTTATGGAGAGTGAGGAGCGGTATGACGAAGCCCTGAACATCCTGGTCAAAGATCGGAATCTTCCGGATATTTTTCTGGTGTCGGACAGGGAAACTCTGGAAGAACTGGTTGAAAATGATCTTATCGAGGATCTGACGGAAGTATATAAAAGCTGCGCTTCCGATAAAATAAAGGAAATGTATGAGAGCTATGGAGAGGAACTTTTGGCATCCGGGACTTTTGACGGAAAACTGTTTGCACTTCCGGAGACTGCTATTGATGATGGGCCGCAACTTTTATGGCTGAGACGTGACTGGATAGAGCAGCTGGGACTGAAAGAACCGAAGACACTGGAAGAGGCTTTTTCAGTGATCCGTGCGTTTCAGGAAAACCGGATGGGTGCAGAGGATGGTGAAGATCCTGTGGGACTTGTCTGTGATCCGGGACTTGTGGGCACGGTCAGCACCAGCTATTCGGTGGATTCTGTGTTTGAAAAGTTCGGGGCATATCCGCAGCAGTGGATTGAAAATGCAGATGGAGAAATTGTCTATGGATCGCTGACGGAGGAGACAAAGGAGGCTCTGGGGTATCTCAGAGAGCTTTACAGGCGGGGAATACTGGATTCGGATTTTGCTTTACGTGCACAGAATAATATCCGTGATCTGGTGGTGAATGGAAAATGCGGAGCGTTTTTCGGGCTCTGGTGGACTCCGAATAATCCTCTTATGGATGAGTATCGGAAGAATAAAGAGGCAGACTGGGAACCGTATTATCTGACTGCGGATGTAAAGCGGACTGTGGAGGTATACTCTACGTTTCGAGATAATAAATATGTAGTTGTGCGTAAAGGGTATGAGCATCCGGAGATCGCAATGAAGATTTTGAGTGTGTTGTTTGACCATTCCAGATATGAGGCAGAGGATGCGGATGAGATGAACACTTATTTTGCCTTGAATGTGGATCCTACGGCGCGTCCGCTAATGATCAATGTGGATTATAATGAGGCTACTTATATAGTGACAAAGCATATCCGTGAGGTTCTTTACAGTCCGGGCGATAAGAAGACCAGGGAGGATCTCAGTGCCATTGAGGCGTCTTATTTTGATGCGTGTAAGGAGTATCTTGAGGCGGAGGTGCCTTCGGTAGAGGCCTGGGCGGCGTATAAGTCCAGGATCTCGGCGGTGGGGCTTCTGGTGGATGCGAATTACCGTGCTCCGGAGAAGAAGTATCTGGGGGATGGTGACGGGGAGATTCCTCAGACTTTGCGTTTGCTGGAGAAGAACGCATTTATCCAGATCATTATGGGGAGGATGCCTGTGAGCTCTTTTGACTCTTTTGTGGAAGATTGGTATCGTAAGGGTGGAGACAGTCTTACGGAGCGGGTTCGGGAAGGGCTTGTGGACTCGTGAGGCGGATGTATAGAGGGACGCTAGAGGAAGGTGGCATTGGTCCGGGATGGATGTTGTTGGGATTTTGTGAGGCGGATGTATAGAGGGACGCCAGAGGAAGGTGGTATCGCTCCGGGAGTGGAGGCAGTCGGGGATGTTTTTGGGGTTTTGAGAGGTGGATGTATAGAGGGACGCCAGAGGAAGGTGGCATCGCTCCGGGCAGGGACTCCGTCGGGGGATACTACTAGGGCTCCGTGAGACGGCTAAAAGCATTGCGGCAGGGTCAGAACTCGCCTGCGGCTCAGACAGCAGACCCTGCCGCAATAACGCCGTCTCCCGCAGCCCAAGTAGTAATCACCCCTCCTCCGCAGCAGCCCGGCCCGATGCCACCTTCCTCTGGCTGACGCTTCCAACCGACAGGAAAAAACATGCGGGGGATGGAAGCGGACTGGGCGTCCTGTCCTGAAATGTCAGACTGGTACAGAATATTCCTATAAGTATCGAAGAATACAGAAACAGGATCGGCCCAGCGTATCACCATAAATATCGAAGAATACAGGGACCAGATCGGCCCAGCGTACCACTATAAGTACCGAAGAATCCCAGAACCAGATCGCAGATCGGCACAGTGTACCACCATAAGTACCGAAGAATACAGAAACCAGATCGGCACAACGTTCCATTCTGAGTACCGCAGCATACAGACAAAAGTCAACAACGCAGCACACACAACAACGCAGAACTCCTTCCGTGCCCA
>NZ_JAMOYY010000054.1:0-16183 GCF_023669475.1 Blautia sp. MB18-30
CCATAGAATCTTGCATTATTTTAACAAATACTCCTCCTTGATTCAAAAAATTAAGCAAATCTGTATGTAAATACTTTTCTTCTTCCCAAATACTCCACTTTGCAAGTGCTGAACCTATTACACCACTATTTAGCAGCATCTCGTACTCTCCTTTACAACTCTTTGCCTTTTCATTATTTCCACATATTTGTATATTAACACAATGTATAAAGTACCACAACAGATACCTTTTTCCAATCCCAGTACAGGGATTTTATGTTGTCAAAATCATCTTTTACTGCCTTACGAAATATCATTTGCTCCATTCCTCTTACTCATGCAGCTCCAGCGGCAGTCCGTCCGGGTCATGAAAAAACGTCATCTTCTTACCGGTAAAATCATCCACACGGATCGGCTCACATTCGATCCCGACCTCCGCCAGCTCTTTCACCGTCTGCTCCACACTCTCCACACAAAAAGCAAGATGACGCAGACCACAAGCCTCTGGACGGCTCACCCGCTTCGGTGGATTTGGTTCTGCAAAAATCTCCAGCTCCGTATGCTCATCCACACGCAGATCCAGCTTCCAGTCCCTGCGCTCCGAACGGTAGTTTTCTCTGATAATGGAAAAGCCAAGCTTGTTTACGTAGAAATCTTTGGCGGATTCGTAGTTAGATACTATGATGGCAATGTGGTGTATTTTAGATAAGTTCATTTTTTGTACTCCTTTTTAGTTTGTCTTATTTTCGTCATAAACTATATAGCGGGTTTTAAAATATACCGTGTGTGATTTAGCTCTGAAGAGCATGTGTTTCACACACGGCATTATTTTTATTTCAGCCTTTCACTCGCATTTTAGTATATCACAAATCTGCAAATAAATCAGCCTTGTACACGTTTTTTTACTCCACTGTAACACTCTTTGCAAGATTTCTCGGCTTGTCGACATCCAGACCCTTAGCAACAGAAACATAATAGCCCAGAAGCTGCAGAGGAATAACTGCCAGACTGCCCACAAAATGCTCATCAACCTTCGGCACATACACAGTGAAGTTCACCTGATCCTCGATCTCGTATTTACCATATGTAGTCAGCCCCATAAGGTAGGATCCGCGGCTCTTGCATTCTAACATATTGCTTACAGTCTTCTCATACAGTCCGCTCTGAGTCAATACACCAATGACCAACGTTCCCTGCTCGATCAGACTGATCGTGCCATGTTTCAGCTCACCTGCTGCGTATGCTTCAGAATGGATATAGCTGATTTCCTTCAACTTCAAACTGCCCTCCAGGCAAACTGCATAGTCAATACCACGGCCCACAAAGAATACATCATGGGCATTGGCATACTTAGCAGCAAACCACTGGATACGTTCTTTATCTTCCAGGACCTTCTGCATCTTTTCCGGAATAGTCTGCAACTCAGAGATATAGTAACCATACTGCTCGTCTGTGACCTTTCCTCTGACTTTTGCAAACTGAACAGCCAGACAGTACATAGCCACAAGCTGTGCGCTGTATGCCTTGGTCGTAGCAACAGAGATCTCCGGACCAGCAAGCGTGTAGAACACCTTATCTGCTTCACGGGCAATACTGCTGCCAACCACATTGACGATCGCCATCGTAGCGATACCCTTTTCCTTTGCAAGACGCAGTGCTGCCAGTGTATCTGCTGTTTCACCAGACTGGCTGACAACGATCACCAGGGCTTTCTGATTAACCGGCATTTTACGATAGCGGAACTCTGACGCAAGCTCCACACGTACCGGGATATCTGCCATATCCTCCAGTACATATTGAGCAGCCATACCAACATGCCATGCAGAACCGCAGGCAACAATATATATCTGCTCAAAGCTCTTAATCTCATCCTCATTGATCTCCACACTGGACAGGTCGATCGCACCATTCCTGATCACGGAATTAAGGGTATCCTGGACAGCCTTCGGCTGCTCGTGGATCTCTTTCATCATGAAATGCTCAAAGCCGCCCTTTTCAGCAGCCTCCGCATCCCACTTGATTTCTGTAGTCTGCTTCTCGATCTCGTCACCGTTCAGATCATAAAAATGAGCCTCGCCCGGTGTCAGCTTTGCAAACTCAAGATTCCCGATATAATATACATTTCTAGTATATTTCAGGATTGCCGGAACATCGGAAGCCACATAAGTCTCGCCATCTGCAATACCAATGATCATCGGACTATCCTTACGCGCCACCCAGATCTCGCCCGGATAATCACGGAACATCAGCTCAAGAGCATAAGAACCGCGGACACGGACCATTGTCTTCGCAATGGCATCAATGGGACCAAGGTTGTACTTTTTATAATAGTAATCAACCAGCTTAACAACCACCTCTGTATCGGTCTGACTATAAAAAGTGTAGCCGTGCTTCAGCAGCTTCTCTTTCAATTCTGTGTAATTCTCAATGATACCGTTATGTACACCAACGACCTCAGACTCCACTGCACCGGAACCAGATTTACTGCAGTTGCCAGAAACATGAGGATGTGCATTGATCTGGCTGGGCTCACCATGGGTAGCCCAGCGGGTATGTCCAATACCACAGGCTCCTTTTAACGCTTTACCTGCATCTGTTTTCTCGACCAGATTCGTCAGGCGGCCCTTTGCCTTCACGACCTCTGCCAAAGCCTCTCCATCACGGACAGCCAGTCCAGCTGAGTCATATCCTCTATATTCCAGTTTCGACAGACCGTCCAGCAGGATCGGTGCTGCCGGCCGTTTTCCTGTAAAACCAACGATTCCACACATAGGTTTATCCCTCCCGTTATTTAAATCTCTCGTCTATTATACTTCCCTATTATGCAAAACGGCTCTGGATGATTCCCCAGAGTCGTCATTGACCTTATGCTTTATATCCCTTTTCGCAAATTACGTTGACCACTTCATCAACATACTTCTGGCAGGTATCATGGTCAGGCGCTTCAACCATAACACGCACGACCGGCTCCGTTCCGGACTCACGGACAAGAATACGGCCAGTATCACCCAGTGCTTCTGCAACCCTGGACACCGCTTCCTGTACAGCAGAATCATTCTGTGCTGCCTTCTTATCGGTCACACGGATATTTTCCAACACCTGCGGATAGATCTTCAGCGGTGCTGTCAGTTCACTCATCGGCTTCTTCTTCGCCAGCATGACTTCCATCATCTTCAGACTGGTCAGGATACCATCGCCGGTGCTGGCATACTTGGAGAAAATAATATGCCCGCTCTGCTCACCACCGATACGGCAGTCATTCTTCACCATATACTCGTAAACATACTTATCACCGACTGCAGTCTTAGCATAGCCAATACCCTGCTCATCAAACGCCTTATACAAACCAAAGTTTGACATGACCGTTGTAACAACTGTATTATTCAGCAGCTTACCACGTTCTTTCATATAGCAGCCGTAAATATACAGGATATGATCACCGGTAATGACATTACCCTTCTCATCCACGCACAGGCAACGGTCTGCATCACCATCGTAGGCAAATCCAACATCCAGACCTTTTTCCACGACAAGCTTCTGCAGACCCTCGATATGGGTAGATCCAGCATTGTTGTTGATATTGGTACCGTTTGGCTGGTTATTGATAACATAGGTATCTGCACCAAGAGCATCAAAAACAGACTTTGCAATATTCCATGAGCTGCCATTCGCACAGTCCAGACCAACCTTAACACCTCTGAAAGAATAGATACCTAAGGAGATCAGATAACCCATGTAACGATTTCGTCCTGCCACATAATCCACCGTACAGCCAACATGATCACGGCTTGCAAACGGCAGCTCCGGCCAATCCTTATCGAACACATGAAGCTTACCATCAAGGTAATCCTCTATCAACAGTAAAGTCTCTTCCGGCATCTTCTCACCGTAGCAGTTGATCAGCTTGATACCGTTATCATAGTATGGATTGTGGCTTGCAGAAATCATAATGCCACAGTCAAAATCATCCACACGGGCAATGTAAGCCACGGATGGAGTGGTGGTAACATGCAGAAGATAAGCGTCTGCACCAGAAGCCGTCAGACCAGCAACCAGGCTGTACTCGAACATATAGGAGCTGCGACGAGTATCCTTACCGATCACGATACGAGCAGGGTTGGTATCACCGTTGCGCTCACGCAGAGCATTATAATACCAGCCTAAGAAACGACCAACCTTATACGCATGGTCTGATGTTAATGTAATTCCGGCTTCACCACGGAAACCGTCTGTTCCAAAGTATTTGCTCATTTTTATTTTCCTTTAAATTTAGCTACAGTTTTTTGTGTTTTCTACTACTCACCACAGATAGATGCGTAATTATCTAAATCCAATCATAATATAAACCCTACCAAAATATACATTACAAAGCTTAATGCAAAACTCAACAATGCATATGGAAGTTGCGTAACCGAGTGGCTCATATTATCAATTTCGCAACAAGTGGCTGTTAAAACCGTTGCATCCGAATAAAAACAGGCATGACTACAAAAAAACGCCGCCTGAAACAACAGCCCCCATCACCAACAGCATATTAGCATGACATGCAGCGCCTAACGGAATAATAATCGGTACACATATTGCAGGTACTCCCCAGTTATCACCTGTAATAAATGCAAGGGCAGATACTAATAAAAATGCTAGTGCTGGAAAAGACTTTGTCGAAACATATTTAGAAGCATAAGATAATATAAATACCGGAAGATTTATATCTGCGCATGCCTGCTTCATATAAAACGCAAACAACATAATTGCCAAAGTAGGAACAAGGTCACCGAACCCTTTAATCCATAAATCGCAAAATTTGTCAATAGAAATAACCTTTCGCGGAAGATATAAAAATACACAAACCAATAAGGCTACAATAAGAGCAATAAACAAATTTCCTATTGCTATAGTAACTCCAATCATAGCACCAATTGGCAAAATAAAATCAATCACTTTTCCAGATGTAAGATCCACTTCCCTTTCTTTCTGTTTCATCACATAATCACTAGCGATATATTCACTTTTCATCTTTCCCATTATAGGTATAAAGCCACATATTACCAACGGAACAAGTAATAGTGCAAACAATGCATAAAACATAAATGGAATCGCATGCATATATGTTTCCATAGCTGTTCCATATCCTAGGTTCTTAATCGCCGACTGTTCATAAAAAGAAGCTGCAAAAAAAACTGCCCACGTTGAGAATGGAACCAGCACACATGTTGGTGCTCCTGTTGAATTAATTACATAAGCCAACATTGTCCTTGGAATTTTTAACTTATCACATAGTTTTTTCATGCATGAACTAATTGTCATGATATTCATGTAATCATCAATAAAAATTGCTATTCCTAATCCCCACGCAGCTAAAAGTACACTCTTTGTTGTTTTGCAAATCCTACTAATCGCTCTTGCTATCGCAATAGTTCCTTTTGATACATTCAACAAAGCAATTAAACTCCCGAACAACCCACAAACCATAATTAACCATACATTATCATAATCAGTGGCCACCTTGAAGAAAGAATCTGTAGCAAGTGTAATAGCGTTAGTTTGAGTTGAGATTCCAATAACTAAATAAGCAGAGATTGCTCCGAAAAACAGTGCTTCAATTGGGCGTTTGTATTTTATTGCTATAAATAAAACAATTCCCGGAGGTAACAATGTAGCTATCCCAAAATTTCCCATTTGTCATCTCCCCATTAATCAATCGGTAATTTGATTCTTGCACCCAAATCTAAATCCATAGCATAATCATCATAAGGCATGATGCCTGCACCATCGTATAAAGTTAATTCCCCACTATACAATTTTCCTTCCGCAATAAACCAATCCACTCTCAAGAAGTAAGTATCTTTTGCCAAAATTTCGGATTTTTTCAACATTTCCTCTAAGAATTCAGGTTTTGCGTCACCTACATCAGATATCGGAGCATAGAAATTCTGACTTATATTCAACTGTTTCCAATCTGTATCATAAAAATCTTGCGTATGTCTTTTTTCTGATACATAATTTACCTGAATTACTTCTGGGATTCCATTGAAACACATCACCTTATAATCAATCAGAGCTTCTCCCATATCGAGAAATTTTTCAGCAAAAACTTTCTTCTTAACATTATTATACGGCCATTCCCTGGTAAACAAATAGTAATTTCTCTGAAACGATTTCTTTAACACTTTTTTTGCCTTTTCCAAGTCGAATTGTGATTTGTTCCTACAGATAACATATCCACCGGAATCATGATTTGTTTTTAAGACAAACTGTTCTGGTAATTCACTTATATCCACTTCTTCAACAGAATTCCAAACTTTAAGTGTTGGGACTATCGTGCTACCACCCCCCAGTACTTTTTCGATATATTCCTTACCCTTGATTTTATCTACCATTGTTGTATAAATCGGTTTTCTATCATTTAATTTAAGCCAATTCAATTTTTCGTTGAAACTTTTCGGATTTGAAAGATTAAGTTTTCTTCCTGTTTCAGCCTTAAACAATCTCTCACAATATTTTTCATCATTCAAATAATTAAAGCAGCCTTTAAAAGCTAGATAAGCATATATTTTCCCTGGTTGTTTAATATACTCAATCACTTTTCCCAACATCATTTTCCCTCCAGTTTTATCTTTTGAACGGACATACTTTCAAACACTGGTAGCAACGAACACATTTGCTTTCATCTACCTGCGGATACTCAAAGCCTTCTTCGTCCTCCACCATAGCTATAGCTTCTTTCGGACATATGGCATAACAGGCCGTACATCCACAACATTCTTCTTTTCTTTTATATAGTACCGGTATATCTTTCACTCCAACTCCTCCTTACAATCAAGCACGAAACACAAATAGTAATCCGTATTCCGTATTACTCTCTTCCCCCCCCCGATTACTCGAAGCATGCTTTTAATTATTTTCTTTACTTTCCTTTTTGCTCTTGTTTTTAAGGAATATTTTATCGGAGCAGCATATTTTTTCTCTAGTTCCTCAAAACTCATCGTGTGCATATCATCAAAGAAAGTATCTCTTTGTGATGGCCTTGTACAAGACCTGTATTCAGCAGGATTTTCTTTTACACTAGCTTCATATGTCACTTCTTTTAGTTTCATTGTCTCGTAGATAGAATCAAAAGCTTTTTGTCCCTTATCAGTACGTATTAAAACCAGTGATGTTCCCATTTCGTCATTCATCTCTGGAGCGACATCATTAATTCCCCAGAAATCTGCAATTGTTAAATCGGCCATTTTTTGTTTTTTTGCTAAACAATCATAGCAAGATGGCCGTAAACAATAATCTCTCAGAAACATCTGCATGTATGGGTCTTTATCTTTAGATATATATAATTTTTTTACAGAATCCACTGGAATGTCTCTCAAAACTTCCTTCATGCCAAAATTAGTCCAATTTTCATCTTTGCAACGGAAGTTAATTTCTTTTAGCTTTCCGCCATTATTGTTTTCCTGATATTGTGCATATTTTTTCCACAATTTTGGCGAGGGTGCACCATGACAAATTACATTCATACAGATTAAATTACCATAATCTTTCCCCAAAAACTTCTTTAACCCATTTACCTGACAACCCGTTCCTGTAAATAACACAAGTCTATCTGCTTGCAACTCTTCCTTAACTTTCTTAAAGATATCTCCGACCTTTGCTTGCAGATATTTTGATCCGCGGAGCTTTGATAATCCATTTTGATCCGTAACTGCGATAAATTCTGCCGAGTAGCAATCTTCAGACATTGCAACACCGTAAATAATGCCATTCTTATTAAGCACATATTCTGCCAGAGAAGAAAATACCGCTCCTGAAGAACTGCTCAGTCTTACATCTTTATCTTTGTTATAACAAGCATATACTTTTTCTGGTTTCACTTGTATATCCTCCTCTTTCAGTACCTTTTATACAAATCCAATATATCGCAACAATTTTTTATGGATCTTCAATACCATCTGAGCAATATGCACTATAATGTAACTAATAAATGCAGTCAATACAAATCGCAACATCCAGTAAGCATACCAGCCTTCACATTTTATAAACCTACTAGCAATCATCAGCACTGCCATATGAATATAAAAAATCTCTTATGAGCAATCTCCTATCTTTGTTAGCAAATTGTAATTTCCATGACCATTTTTGATTTTCTTCAGAAACCAACCTATCATGGTGACGGAATAAAAGAATGAACCAACAGTATAAAATCCAATATAAAGTCCTGCTGCTCATAATCCAACCGCTTCAGCACAGCTTAATACGAGTATACCTGCAACCGCATATCCATTGCATTTTAATTTCCATCCACAACTTACTTGGATTCCCAGATAATAAAATCCACCTAACGAATGAATCAACACAACTGCTAATATGCAGATCCCACGGACGCTTTGCCAATATTCTCTTGTTTCTTTCATCTCTTTATTTCTTTATAATTTTTCTCACCGGTTCCATAACAAGTTGCTTCTCTTCTTCATTCATCCCTAAGAAATACATCGAGAGTCCATACACGATTGTATAGATAATTGCAAACACTCCCAATTTAATAAGACCAGTAATATTAGCAAAATTCATAATGATAATGCCAAGCATGCAAGGTGCAATCAATGCCGGCATAAATTTGGCAATTTCTTTCCAAAAGTAGAACATATTCATTCCAATGCGGGCATGATAATACCAGTTCATAAAAAAAATATTTCCTGCTATAAGAGAAATTGCTGTACCAAGTGCAGCACCGGCTGGTCCCATAACTTTAATTAATGGGATACTAAGCGCAACATTTGCAAGTGCAATAAAAAGATACACAATTGCTCTCGCTTTATGCATATTTTTTGCTCTCTGTATCTCAATCCCAAGATTCTGTATCAATGGAACTGTTACCGGAGCAATTAATAGCAGCGCAACAGTATAAGAATCCACATATTCAGAACCGGCCCAAATTTTTACAAAAGGAATGCCTAAAAACACAAACCCAGATAAAATTAAGCCTAATATTATAGCTTGAATACGTCCAACCTTTGTAAAGAGTTTTGTCAGTTCTCTATCATCACCAGATTCTGCAACAATACGATTTACCTTTGGAACAAAAACATTTGAAACAGATGATGAGAACTCTATGTACATTGAATTAATCTGTCCACCAACTCCGTAAACTGCTACTGCTGTTGTACCAGCGAATCTACCTAATAGAAATTTATCTACACTCCAATTTATTTGGTCAATAATTTGATTTATAAAGATAAAAAATGTGAACACCCACATTTCTTTGAGTAAACCAACTTGAAATTCTCTAAAGCAGAATCTAATATGAAGATTATGGAAAGAATAATATATGTTCATAACCAATACGAATAGTGTTAAAAATGTTGTTACCGAAACCATTCCTATGGATCCGTATCCCATAATAAGCAATGGCAAAGCCAGTAATGGATTACATATATTTTGAAGCAAAATTAAAAATTTCTGAAATAAGAATCTCTCATGCGCTGTAATTGCGCATGCAAATACGCTATTTGGAAATGTTAATGCAAGATTAACAACAAGAAGGACCATTAAGACTTTTGCAGTAGCATATTCAGAATCTGTCAAACCGCTACCAAAAATAGCCCTGATATTCCCCAACATCACACAGCCACATAAGATACATACAACAGAAAGTGACGCAAATATCAGTAAAAACATTCCATTTAGTCGTGCCACGCCGTCTTCATCTTTTTGTGCTTTATAGCGAGAATAGAATCTCATATAGGAACTGCTGAATCCTAAACTCAATAAGCTTAAATAAGAGACAACAGAATAGACCAGCTGATAAAGTCCATATTCGCTCTGTCCCAGTAGTCGAAGCATAACTGGAGTATAAATTATACTAATAAAAATTTTCGCAAACTGCCCTGCATAGGAAAGAATAACCCCTGCTTTTCTTTGATTTATATACACCCGTTTACCACCTCCGGCACATAAATTATCAGATTCATAATATTTCAAGAGCATTGCTCAAAAATGTTATCGATTCCTTTTGTTTTATTTTCAAATTGCTCAAATCAATATTTACATATGTATTATGAGTCCTATTTTTCAAATCTTCTGGTGCAATCATTCTATCTTGCATTTCAACATAGCTGAGCAAAGTATGAAGACGCGTATTCATGCTATAAGTTCCTGCATTGCGCCCAAAGCACCAAAAATCTTTTTGGAAAATAATCGAGAATACTATTGCGTGAAAAGAGTCTGTTATAATAGCTTCAGCATTACGAATCAAATTAAGAAAATCTGCAGGATTCACTTCCGAAAAAAGCTTTCCATTCAGTTTTTCTGAATACTCTTCCATCTCATTATGGAGATAAGGTATTGCGATAATTTCACAATTATTTTTTTCTGCAAAGTCGTTAGCAGCTCTCACTTTTTCATCAGTAAGATTTAAAAAATAACAAAAAATGTAGTTTCTATAATTCAAAGATGAATCATCAGCTTTTTCCATCCAATATTCTTGTCGATGTAGCAATGTTGGATCCAGAACTAATTTCACATCTGTCTCTGTTATGTTTGAAATAAGTTTCTGGGCCGAATCTTCTCGTACTGAAATATAATCCGGAAACTCTAAGAGTTTCGAATAGATTTTCTTTTGATGCCGCGATAAATGGTCTTTTCCAATGCTTGCTGCATAAATAACCCTTCTGCAACCCTTTCTTCCAAAATTCAAAAAGAAGGCAGGAATATTATAATCCGGATTCCAAATTTGATCACTTCCACAGACTATCTGTTCATATGGCAGATCAACACTACTTAAATCGCTACTACTCATTTTTCTTGATAGTACCAGATTATCTGCCCTATATTCATCAAACACGTTTTTGCGTTTTTCAACTAAATCAGAAACATAATCGGAAAGTGGGATCGTTTTTTCTTTAATCAACTTTTTCTTTATTTTTTCAAAAGAAAAATTCTTGATTCCTCTTTTTAAACTAAAAGTATTAAACTCTTGACTAACATCATAATCAATAATCTCACATTCATAACCAAGACTCTTAATAGCATCCTGTAATGCCATCTCCTGCAAAAAGCCACCATAATTATACATCCTCGAGTCTAATGTCAATAATCCAACCATATGTTACTTCCTTTCCACATCACTTTTAGGCAAACACATACGGGAAGGTTGCATGAGTTCCTGTAATGACATAATAATATATCCAATAATACGCCAAATATGCTATTACATAGAGTAATGCCATATATCTATTCGCCTTACACTTTCTGTTTCCAGCATATACCAGAGCTGGATATGAAAGAATATTGTACTCTGAAAAAAAAGATCCTATTCTAAATGCATAAGTATTAATACTCATCAACTGTGAAGTAAGCAAATCCAATGCAATCATTGCACCATAAAAAGGAGCCAACTTATCTTCCTTTAAAATCTTTCTCCATCTTATAATAAATAAAAGAATAACAGGCAATCTAAGTAGAATCTGATTAGGTAATAGATACAGGCCATTATTGCCTTGAATATATCCAATATATTTTGACAATCCAATATGACTCAATATTACTGCGATGATATTTAATGATAGTAACACAATACATCCATAAACGAAAATTTTTATAGGCGCCATTGACTCATCTAATTTGAAATTTGCAATTTTAATATATTCTCTCTTTTTAGTGCAATATACATAAACAATCAAAATCGCAAATCCCAGGATTGCGCTAGTATGAAATAAACATGCAACTAATGTCAGGATACAGTATTTCTTTTTTTCTTCTAATATTAAATACGAAAATGCCATAAATAAAATTGCCATAGCAATCCATTGCCTCATCATATTCAACGATGTATTATAAAACAGGTAATAGAACACGAGCATACCAAAGCAAATGGGATATGGCTTATGTATCTTTCTCAGACCTATATATATTGGAGCAACTATTAATAACTGAATAAAAAATAGGACTAGCGCAAAAGATCCTCCAAGTTTTTGAACAAGAAAAACCATAAGGCTAAATCCAATTTCAAATTTATTTACATACATATAACGCCATATTACAAACCATCGCTGGTTCATATAAGTAGACAAACTGTGCGATTTTTTTGCTGCATTATACATAGGCTCTACATATACTTTTACATCCGTGCCTATTGTATCTGCACGCAAACCAGCTAGAATACAAGGTATTAAAATAGCAATTATAGCTAATCCATTTCTCACAAACCTGCTCTTACTTTTCTCTGAGAGCCAGAAAAAAGAGCATGAAATCAAAAAGCACACAATATATATCATTATAATTCACCTCCCTCTAATATAATCACTTCAATCGCAAATATATTTTTCTAAGAATCGCAAGAATATAGATAGTAATCCAATTCTCATGGAGTAGTAACTCATACTTTATCTTTTTTTTTCTGGAAGCATCAGAACAATTAATCTTTAACCTCTGTATTTCTTTACTTACAAGTTCTTTTCTTTTGGGTGTGCACAGCTTAAGCATCATTAAATCTGAAGTATAATTATATAAACTTTCAACATGATCAATATTTAGCGCATTAATATATTTGATGTCCATATCATACATCTTAATCAACCTTTCAAGTTTATCTCGCAAAAAAGATAGATTATTGAAATATATCTCTGGAAATTTCTTTATTCTCGTTACTCTTGACACTTCTTCTCTATGATAGCAATATGCGCTCTCCCCCGTATAGTAGATATTAGTCACATACTGAGTATAGTCAATAACAAAATTCATATCCTCACCAGTCACCATATTTTCATCGAATCTTATTTCATGTTGTTTTATGCAACTATTTAGGAACAGTTTCGAACATGGACTATTCATTCTATTGCTTGTAACTAATTCTTCAATAACATTTTTCTTTTCGACCATTCCTGGATTACAGCTTAACACTTTCCATGTGCTTTCCTTACAGTTTTCAATTACGTCAATGTCAAATATAATCAACTGATATCTATCCGAAATATCTATTGAATCAAATGCATCTTCTAAAATCACATCGTCAGCATCTACAAAAGAGATAAACTTCCCATCAGCATTAGCCATTCCAATATTTCTGGCAGAACTTACGCCTCCATTTTCCTTATATAAATATCTTACCTCTCCAACATATTTCGTTTGAAAAAAAGCTCGGATAAAATCTTTTGACCCATCATCAACCACAACAATTTCTATATCAAATTTATCCCTTAATTTGAAAATGGATCTTATGCAATTTTCTAGCTTTTCTATTTGTGTATTATAAACCGGAATAATAAAGCTAATATCCTTCATTATAATTTTTTCCTTCGTCTCCTTTAAATATGAATCCACTCTCCCATAATCTGATTCCACTCAGTAGGTTTAACTTCTGTGAAACCACTACAATGGTAAAATGTCAATTCTCCAACATATATATGTCCATTAATTAAATAAAAATCAACTCGTAAATGTGGGCAGCCTTTTGACAACTTAGCTGCAATAGTTTTCATTTGTTCAAATGCTACTGGCTTTTGAGGCCTTATATCTGCATTAGGATCCCTCATTCTAATTGGAAGATGATTAAAATCCATGTCAAAAAAATCCGTTCTCGGATCATCGGCTTTATCTTTTCCAACATAAACAATTTTAGGAATTCCATTAAAACAAAAAAACTTATAATCTGTTAAACACTCACTCCTAGTTGTCATATGAAGCCAGAGAACCCATCCATCAGAGATTACTGCGTATCCCCCCCCATAAATGTCTGGAAGTTTTATTAAATCTCCGAACTTTTGATTCCATTCTTCAGAATCAAAAGTATCAAAACCCTTCCCATCAAAGAAAGTCATTTCTCCAAAATATGCTTTGCCATTTACTTCATAAAAGTCCACCTGTAACTCCACGGTGTCTCTAACCAAGCATTCTGCTGCTCTCACCATATAATCAAAACTCTTCGATTTGAAAGGCAAAACTTTTGAATGTGAATATCCCCATGTAAAATCAAGTGGTTTAAAGTTAATATCAAAATAGTCTGCAGTCGTCTTTCCAGCTTGCCTGTTCGAAACGATGGACAAAGCTTTTGCAATGCCATCAAACGTAAAAATTTTATAGTCTCTTAACTCCTGTGTTGCTGTATCCTCCATATATTTTTCAGCAATAATTCTTGGCTTTACTTCTTTATAAGGATATTCTCTTCCTACCAAGAAATAATCTCTCTTTAGTGATTTTTCTATTTTCTTCTTTGCTTTTGCTTTGTCTAATGTTCTTTTATCTTTACAAATAACGAGACCACCAGAATCATGCGTGCACTTTAAAACAAACTGATTTGGCAATTTGTCAAAGTCAATCTCATCAAAAGTATCCCAGATACCAAGTGTAGGTATAATATATTCGTCTCCAATTCTTTCAGCAATCCATTTTTTGGCTTCATATTTATCTACCATTCTGCTATATTCTGGATTTTGATTATGCAATTTTAGCCATTGAAGTTTTTCATTAAACGTTACGGGATTTTCCAGGTTAAGTTTTTTTCCCGTATTTGCCCAATACATTAATTTCAGATATTTTTCATCACATAAAAAGCCAAGTTTATTTTTCATTCCTAATGAAAAAATAATTTTTTTTGGATTCTCAAGTGCCTCTTTAAAATTCATTTTTTTCATTGCTTCCCTTCTAGTATACGCAAAACACTGTTCATGTGTTTCTCAACAGCATATTCATTCTCCACTTTATGTCTTGCATTCATTCCCAATTTTTTACTTAATGTGGGATCATCTATAAATCTTCTCAATTTTTCGGACAAATCCTTGCTGTTTTTCATCTCAAACAGCAGACCTGTTTCGTCATTTTCGACTATCTCAGCTAGACTGCCAATCCTAGACGCTACCACTGGCTTTCCATAAGCATACGCCTCAATGACTGTGTTAGGCATATTCTCATACCATATTGCAGGACATACAATACAGGTTGAATGCGATAACAACTCCTGTAGTTCATTACCATGTTTAAATCCAGTAAAAACGATTTTATCTTCTAGTTTATTATCTTTGATATAATTCCAAATTTCTTGATCTTCCTGAGAATCAGATATTTGACCTGTTATTTTCAAAACATAATCTGTGTCTCTCAAATATTTCATAGCTTCAATTGCATAGATTGTTCCCTTTTGATGTGCCATACGACCCAGAAACAAGAAGTATTTGTTATTTTCATAGCACGGTATAATTGACGTTGCATCAATAAATGTCGGTATACAAGTGATTTTTTCTTTTTGAATTCCACCTTCAATCAATTTGTTTTTACTAAATTCACATGTACAAATATACTGATCAACATCATCGAATACTCTATTAACTGCATATATTTTCATTGCTAACACTCTCAAGAGTGTGCCTGCTTTTGAACCTTTTACGCACCTATGCTCAATTGCCTTTCTATAATCTCCATGTAAACAGGCTTCACATATTTCATTTTCACATAAAAAATCATATTTCGGACAAAACATAAAGAAATCGGAAATTCGATGTACAACGCGAACTCCTTCCTTTTTTGCAGCTCGAATAATAGAAGGGGAAAGATGATTTACTTCGTGTAATATGTAAACCGCATCAGGCTTGGTATCACGGATTAATTGTCTAAGACATTTCTTTGCATCATAATTCCAAACTGTAGCCCTTACCATTCCAATTAAATTACTAATGGACTTTTTTGTGTCTGCATACATCAACTGATTTGACCGCGGCTTTGCAAAATATTTGCTGTATGGAGTTTTTTCATTTTGGGAATTATTAACAGAAAATGGGATTACTTCAATTCCCATTTTTTCTGCCGCATCCATAAATTTAAACATATATTTCTCTGGTCCACCAGCTATAAAATAGCGATAGTTTGCTATAATAATCCTCATCCTTACTCTCCTAAATACTACATGAATTTTACTGCAATTTGTTTCTCAATTATCTTATATAAACTAACTCCTATCGCTAAAGAAAAAAGCGTTGCCATATAAGTTGTTATATAACTCAATCCAAGCTACCCGACAATTTCTGAGATATATTATTTTCCACAATTCTAAACGCAATCATATGTGCAAGATAAATTTCCCCACTCATCCCACTAATGAAATCCGTAAACTTATTACTAAATACTATATTTTTTCACCCAAAACCAAACATAGCCAAACAGAATACTGCAGTATTGTTTTTACCACTGTTATATCAAATTCATTTATTTTATCTGGAACAAA
>NZ_JAMOYY010000055.1:0-15768 GCF_023669475.1 Blautia sp. MB18-30
CGAACTTTTGACTGGTGACTTTCAAAAGGCTCAATACATCCTGGCTGGTTTTGGAATCCAGATTGCCGGTGGGTTCATCTGCCAGAATGATAGCGGGTGCTGCCGCCAGCGCACGGGCAATGGCTACTCGCTGCTGTTGACCGCCTGAGAGCTGATTGGGCAGGGCATCCAGACGGTCGCTCAGTCCAAGCGTCTGCACGATCTGCTGCACAAAAGCCTTGTTTACCTTTCCGCCATCCAGTTCAGTGGGTAGAATGATATTTTCATATACATTCAGCACCGGAACAAGATTGTAGCTCTGAAATACAAAGCCGATTTTCCTGCGGCGGAAGATGGTTAGCGCTTCCTCCTTTAGGGAGAAAATATCCTGTCCGTCCACTATGACCGTGCCGCTTGTAGGGCGATCCAGCCCGCCCAGCATATGCAACAGCGTGGATTTTCCGGATCCGGATGTGCCGACAATTGCAACAAACTCTCCCTTCTTCACACTTAAATCAACTCCATCCAACGCATGAACTGCGTTATTACCGGAGCCATAAATCTTTTTCAGGTCTTTTGCCTGTAAAACCTCCATAAACGAGTACCTCCATGAAAAAATCTGTATGTATGAAAGGAAATGATCCTTTGATACATACAGATTATCGCATAGGATTCTTTCCACATTCTTTCCGGCAGAAAATGAAATCTAACAGTTTTGATAGAATTGTTGTTATTTCGGCAGAAATATGGAAAACGTACTCCCTTTTCCCGGAACGGAAGCAACCTTGATATAACCGCCCTCACCGGATATAATCTGTCGGGCAAGGTATAAGCCGATGCCAACCCCTTCTTGTTCCTGAACAGCATTTGAACGATAAAAACGGGAAAATATCTTTGCCTGCTCGTTTTCCGGGATACCTGAACCGGTATCCGATATATTGATCCTTGTAAACATTTCGTAACTTACGGTAGAAATCGTGATTGTTCCATGCTCCGTATATTTGATGGCATTGTCTACAATATTAGCCAGTGCTTCCTCTGTCCATTTGAAGTCAAATGTAGCGGAAATATCTGTATTGTACAGATATATGGATAATCCTTTTCCAGAAGCCTTGGCGGCATATTGTTCTACTACGCTTTCAAGCAGCGGCTGAAGTGATGCTTGCTGAGGGGAAAGTGAAATGATCCCATTTTCCAGTCTGGAAAGTTTTACGAGAGAATCAATCAGAAATCGTAGCTTTTCCGATTGTTTGTACAGTGCCTCCACGTTTTCCTTTGCCGATGCAGGCAGAGTTTCCTCCATCAAAAGCTCGCTATATAACAGCAGGTTTGCAATCGGCGTTTTCGTCTGATGGGAAATGTCCGCAATCAAGGATTTGATTTTGTCTTTTTCCTGTGCCATATTTCGAGAAGATGCTTCTGCGGCAGAAAGATAGTGTGCAAACTTTGTTTCCAAAGCAGACAGCTGGCTTTCATCAAAAGTTGTTTCAGAAAAGGAGCCGGTCATGGCGGCGTCCAGCATCCTTTCGATTTCTTCCATCGCTTTTATGACCTTTCTCCGCTCCCATAATACAACAGCTGCTGCCGCCAGAAAACACAGCAGTATGATCGCGATGCCGCTTTTATTCATCTTTTGTCACCCAACTATAACCGATTCCATAGACGGTTTTAATGTATTTCTGTGCCCCAAGCTTATCCCTCAGACGCTTGATCGTAACAGACAAAGCATTTTCATCCACATATTCAGCACCATCTGTCCAGATCCTGTCTACAAGGTCTCCACGGGTCATGGTTCGACCACGATTTTCAACAAGCAGACGCAGTAATTTTTGCTCTGTTTTACTCAATTCCACTTTTGAATCTCCCACATAAAAGGTCATAGCCTCAAAGTCAAAGTGAAAAAGATCAATATGGGTCGGTGCATTTTTATGGCTTGACGCTTGCTTTCGCAGTTGGGTATTCACCCTTGCCCGCAAAACCGAAAGAGAAAAGGGCTTGGTAATGTAATCATCAGCGCCCCTCTCCAGTCCGTCCACGATGTCCAGATCGGTATCATTGGCAGTCAGCAGAATAACAGGAATCCCGGGTATGGTTTCCTTGACCTCCCGTAGCAATTCAAGCCCACTGCCATCCGGCAGATTGATATCTAACAGGATCAGGGATACACCGCCGCAAAGCAGCTGCTCCTTCGCCGTTTTCAGGTCTTTGCAGGAAATGATTTTCCGATCATCTACTTTCAGTGCTTTGCATAAACCTTGATTCAAACCAATATCATCTTCAACAATCAATAACTGCTCCATATATCTTACTCCCTCGTTACTCAAAGGTATTCGGCAAAGTTAATAACAAGACACAAAAATAACCGCCCCCGCCTCGCAAACTGAACGGTTATTTTCAATCAATTAAGTATGTGGGCTAACCGTCTATCGGCAGCACACTTTTTCTATAATCATATTAGCACGCATATGTGACAATGTCACAATTTTTTTATTCTCAATATTGCAAGACTGCTGGCATTGCTATTTCTTTTCATTCAATAATTCTTTTACTCTTTTAACCGGAAATCTATCTTCAATATCAACTACTTCAAACAGATTTAATGGCAATTCCTTTTCACCAATCAGGGAAAGGTATTCATTAACAGCTCTACGATCAATCATAATCTTTCCATGTCCTGCCCAATGACGATTGCTCTCTTCCTTTTTCAGTCCGGAAAGCCAATATTTATCACCATTTTCAATATCTATATAATTTGCATAGTTACCGATATTCTTCTGAAAGGCATGGTCATTAAAATAGATTGTTTTCTTACTTTTTGAAGTTTTGACATATCCAATCCATGCCGGACCATCATCAGAATATCCCGTTTTTAATTCAATGTACATCAAATTGTTAATCATTCTTATTCTCTCCTGATTCCAAATTTTGCAACATCTCAACTAACTGGAAGTTATTACTTTCTGCATAGCGTGTTTCCCAAAATGATAATTACCACGACATCAATCAAAATAATCCCCAATGCAATATATACAAAAAATGCAGGCAAAATATTTTCAAGCAAGCCCATAATTAATGCAAGAATTGCTATAATAGACATTCCAATTCCCATTGTTCTGCATAACTTCTTTTCATCATATTTTTCCTTTTCTTCTTTTGTAGCTGTATTATATCCAGAAATAAACCAGCTCCCGCGTCCAGAAAGTAAAGTTATAGAAAGTACAGCAAATATTGCAAAGACAATCCACACTATCCAATCAGAACCTGTTGCTAAATCTGCTAATTTCATCTATATGCTCCTTAAATTCAAGTTTTTCTAAACTCTTCAATTCCATCTTCTTTCCCTTCAAATAAGAAGTATCCCTCGCCCAATGTGCTCGGTCAATTCCGATTGAGATTTCACCTGTTTTAAGAAATTTAATAACTATTATATCTTGTTGTTAAATTCTCCGCAAACCCTTGAAAATACTGAATTTATCACAGGCGAACTTTCCCTTATTGTTTCCCTTGTGTTATATCGTCCCACCAGTGTTTACGAACTCTGATAAGGGAAAATACAAGGGCAAAAAAATTATATAAAATAGTATAACACAAAATAAAACTGACATGGTGAACTGATTGGAATGCTTCTTAATTTTTACAATTAATGATCGATTGAATCATAGGGAGATGGGATACGATGAGAACAATATTTGCAGAATACAATCCACAGTGCAACAGTATTGATGTTTATACCAGTGCCGGCTATATGCTCCGCATTGATTGTTGGGAAGCTGAGAAGGACTTAAAAACCACGCCTGGATCAGACTGTGTATTAAATGAACTTGCTATTAATGAACCACTGGAATATACAAGATTATATCTTGATGAAAATTTGCAAATGTGGGTATATGCAGAAGATTCACTAGATCTTTTTTGATTTTCAAACAAATATAACAATTTAAATCACTATTGGCTACAATATTCCTTGAAAATTCATCATAGGTTTGTGTAGACGTAAAGAAACGGTGGCTCTGATTTCTCAAAGCCGCCGTTTCAAATGGGCGTATCACATTGTCTGCTGTACGACGGCTTTTTTTCTTTTGCCGTCGTCTGGCAGATGGTGTCTGTAGTTAGTTACTTGACTAAGGCTTTAATTTTTCGAATTAAATCAAAATCCGTTTTACAGCAATAGTTACCATAATACAGCTTTGCTTTTTGCTCTAACCTATCGAGATGGAGCAGGCAGTACAAGCTAGCAAAGAAACCGCGATCAGGCAGCATCCAATAAATTTCCCAACTCTACGCATAACCGTTTCCTCACTGAACGAAAGTAAGGAACATGGCAAGCGCAACAATTCCCACCATCAGCAGCAGCCAAAAAACGCTGATTGTAGTTGATACAATATTGATAATGCTGCGGCTTTCCCTGCTCCGCACACATACCACCGAAAGAATCAGACCCAGCAGGACAAAAACGATATTGGCTCCGGCCCAAGCGGTTCGGACTCCATCCAACAGCGAAAAGTGCAGAAGCGATGGGGCAAGAGCCGCCAGCGGTAGGATGCTCACAATGAGCGCAGCGATACTAACTGATTGAAGTTTTTTCTTTTCCATAGTTTTACCTCATTTCGTTTTTCCCAAATTTGGTGACAGCCAGCGCGAAAAACAGGCCAAACACTACAATCGCGCATGGCAGGAACGGAAACACCGAAAAAGCGGCGTCGGAAGTTTCTGCTGTAAAGTCATGGAGAGAGCAGGAAACGAGATAACCGCTGTAACAGTACGGGTAGGCGATCCACAGCGGCGTATTCGCAACCAATACACCGGGAATCACAAGCAGCAGATTTAATCCCACAGAAAGAAGCGGCTTTTCAAACAGCACAGTGATGGCCCACATAGCCGCAATGCACGGCAGCATAGTCAGAAACAGCCCCAAGCACCATTTCAGAAGATATAGGATCGGCAGGGTTCCTGTTACTCCCATTGTCTGTGTCGCAATCAACCCAGCAATTACAAATACGACAAGAAACACCACCATCTCCATAAACAGATAAAAGGTAAGCACACAGAATTTGGCAATGGATAATGTGCAGCGGCTGACCGGCAGCGCCAGCATTTTCAGAATCCCGTTATTTCCTGTTTCTCGTCCTGCGATCATCACGCAAACCACGATCATGCTGAATGGAAGCAGATAGTAGGCGTAAACAAGCGCACTTTGAATAAACATAGCAGGCCACGCATTGGTGTATTCCGGTGTAAAGTAGTTGCTCAAACTCGCAACCCCGGAAACCACCACCAATAAAGGTGCAATGAAAATCAGGGGTACGATTTTGGAGCGTTTTACTTTCATAAACTCGATTTTGAGTAAATCCAAAAAGCTCATTTCTTATTATCCCTCCTTACTCGTAGCGTCTGTACTTCGCCAGCCACAAGCCCACAACAAGGAACAACAGTGTTTCCACTAAAGCGACAAGGGCAACCGTCGAATCAGGCTGGGCGCTCATGGCTACTGCTGGTTTCAGAATAATCACAAAAGGATGCACCAGCAAAAGCGTCAGCCCCGAATTTGCAAGGGCCATACCACTCAGAAAACCGGCAACACCAATTCCAAGCGGCACCCACATATTTTCAAAGCGCGAGGAAATCAACAGCATAAACGACAGTACCGGCATGGATGTGAGAAAAGAGTATCCGGCAAAGCGTACCAGCGTACCCATCTCAAATGCGCCGTCCGGCAAGTCCGTCATTCCAATCTGTGCAAGCGCCAGGTTTTGCAGCACGATTGCAACCAAAAACATGACCGTCAGAATCAGAAATTTGCACAGATACATGGCCGGGACGCTGACGGGAAGCATATACATCTTCTTTACGGCACTTCCCTTAAATTCCATGTTGTAGATCATGCAGGTAGCAACCACGATACCGAACAGATTCAGCACCATAATCATGCCGTAGAGCTGGGTCAACAAGACATCCATCGGGGCCAGCGGCAAATTCAGAAGTGTGTCTTTCCGCACAATGAAATTGACAAATGCGTAGGCGGCTCCCAAGACACCAACGGCCAGCAGCACGGGAATCACGCCGGTTCGCTTTCCTTTCCGAAGTTCGATTGCCAGCGTTTTCATAATTTTGCCCTCTGCTTTCTGTCCATGTTATCTTTCTCAACCATAGAAAGAAACACATCTTCCAGATTGTCCGCAACGAAGCCGGATTGCAGGGCGTATTGACGCAGATCATTCATGCTTCCCTCAAACAGCAGCCGCCCGTGGTTGAGAATCCCAATGTCATCTGCAATCAATTCGATTTCAGACAGCATATGGGACGAGATCAGCACCGTGCAGTCGTAAAGGCTGGGCAAGGATTTTACCAGATTGCGGATTTCGTGGATACCAGACGGGTCAAGACCGTTTGTGGGTTCGTCCAGAATCAGAATCGGCGGACGCCCCAAGAGCGCCCCGGCAAGGCCCAAGCGTTGCTTCATTCCCAGCGAATACTGTTTTGCCAGCCGGTCGCCAAACTCGGTCAGCCCTACCAGTTCCAGAGCATCTTCCACATCAGCTTTCGGCAGTCCCAAAATGCGGCGGATAATGTCAAGATTTTCCCGCCCGGTGAGATTCGCGTAGAAAGACGGCGCTTCGATGAAAGAGCCGATTTCTTTGAGAATGGCAATCCGATCCTGCGGAAACTGTTTCCCATCAATGGTAAAGCTGCCTTTTGTGGGAGCGGTCAACCCCAACAGCATTTTCATGGTAGTGGATTTGCCTGCCCCGTTCGGGCCAAGAAAACCATAAATGCTGCCCTTGCGAATATGAAGCGAAACATGATTGACCGAAGTGAAGTTCTTATATTTCTTGGTCAAATGTTCCGTTGTAATGATATAGTCCATAGAAACATCTCCTTTCGATGCTTCTATGGTACAACTTCAACCTGACATCTACATTCTCCCGTCCTTACTTTTACCTTACTTTTGAGGATGCCCTCCGCAGACTTGAAATCCTATGTTATAATACTTTCGGGAGGTGACGCTATGGACAACTCTTTTCTGCATCGGAAGAAGCTCTTGCTTGTAGACGATGAGCCAGATTTGCTGAAAATGGTATCCGATTTTTTAAGCGATGCTGGTTTTGAAACGGTACTTACTGCCGCAACGGTAAAAGAGGCTATAATAACGGCAGAAAAAGAAAAACCCGACTTGATGGTTTTGGATGTCATGCTGCCAGATGGGGACGGCTTTTCCCTGATGAAGCAGCTCCGCACTTTTACAAATGTGCCAATCATCTTTCTGACCGCAAAAGACGAAGCAGCAGACAAGTTGGCCGGTCTTGGCCTTGGAGCAGACGATTATATTTCAAAGCCGTTTATGCCGCAGGAGCTATTACTGCGTGTCTATGCGGTTTTGCGCCGAACTTATAAAGAGGACAGCCCGCGGGTTTTCCTGGATGGATGTACGATTGATTTTAGCCGGGCAGAGGTCAACAAGGGCGGCGAGATTATCCCCCTGACCGCAAAAGAGCATACCCTGCTGGAAACGCTGGCCCGCAACGAGGGAAAGATCGTTACGGTTGACGCTCTTTGTGAAGCATTATGGGGCGACAATCCTTTCGGCTATGAAAATAGCCTGAATGCCCATGTACGGCGGATTCGGGAAAAAATTGAAGCCGATCCCTCAAAGCCCGTTTCCCTGATTACGATCAAGGGGCTGGGTTATAAACTGATTACAAGGAAGTGACGCCATGAAATCTTTTGGAACCTATATTTCAAAGCACTTGGCGTCTTTCGCTGCATTTCTTTTGATCCTGGTAATTGTCAATGTCGTTCTGTATGGCGTGACTTTCTATCACACAGTTTCAGAGGATTACGGAGAAGCGTCCCCGCGCGCCATGCTTGAGCTGACCTCTACTGCGGCTACCACAGAAGGTTTGCCCGATTACGCAGAGCAGAAATTGCGCCAGTACAATATCTGGGCCATGTATCTAACGTCAACGGGCGAATGCTTCTGGCGGCTCGATGTGCCACAAGAAGTGCCGCAACATTACAGCATTCAAGAGGTAGCTTTATTTTCCAAAGGCTATCTGGAGGATTATCCTGTTTTTGTCTGGAGTACAGAGGATGGATTGTTAGTTTTAGGGTATCCAAAGAATAGCTATATGAAGCTCACCAGCAACTACTATTCCATGGAGACTATTCAGAAAATTCCCCTCTATGTGATAGGAATGTTGGGCATGGATGTGCTGTGCCTGTTTTTGGCCTACTATTTTTCAAAACGCAGGATCATCCAGAACACGGAACCGATTGTAGATGCCATTGAAACATTGGCCGATGGCAAACCCGTTTCTCTCCATATTGATAGAGAGTTATCCGAAATTGCGAACAGCGTAAATAAAGCCTCTCTGATATTAAGCAGGCAAAACGAAGCCAGAGCCAACTGGATCAGCGGGGTCTCTCATGACATCCGCACACCTCTCTCCATGATTATGGGGTATGCGGGCCGTATTGCAGAAAGTAAAGCTGCCAGCAAGAGCATCCGTGAACAGGCGGAAATAGTACGGAAGCAAAGTGTAAAAATCAAAGAGCTGGTGCAGGATTTGAATTTAGTATCGCAGTTGGAATATGAGATGCAGCCGCTTCATAAAGAGATGGTTCGCTTATCCAAACTACTGCGATCCTATGTAGCAGACCTGTTGAATACAGGAATTTCCGATAGCTACAACATCGGAATTAAGATCACTCCTGACGCCGAAAATGCTGTGTTGGAATGTGATGCCAGATTGATTTCGCGAGCTGTAAACAACCTTGTCCAGAACAGCATAAAACACAACCCACAGGGCTGTGAAGTCTGCCTTTCGCTTACAACATCGCAAAACTATCTTATCTTGGCGGTTACGGATAACGGAACGGGTCTGTCTGCTGAAAAGCTGCAAGAGCTGGAAGAAAAACCGCATTATATGGAAAGCACAGATGAGCGGCTTGATTTAAGACATGGGCTTGGATTTCTGATTGTCCAACAAGTCGCCATAGCTCATAACGGCAATTTCAAACTTACTAATGTTTTCCCGAAAGGGTGTGAAGCTGCTTTAATATTCCCGTATATTGGATAAACAGGCAAGTACAAATCTATAAGAAAACGCCAGATGCAGAGGTGATACGCCCCTGGATCTGGCGTTTTCTTAATAAGCGCACTTCAAATCGGTATAACCTTCTTATTAACACTGACAAAAAACAGGCGCATCAAATGAAACTTTATCAAAAATATTTTCCGAGCTGTTTTAAGCCACGCCGGATACTGTCTCGGACACGGCTTGGGTCTACACCTTCTACTTCGGCAATTTCGTTTACCGTCATTCCCAGGTAGTATCGGGCATAAATCCGCTTGGCCTGCTTCTCCGGCAGAGCCATCACTGCGATGTAGAGCTGCTCCCGCAGCTGCTTTTCCTCCAGGAGCATTTCCGGCGTCTGGGGCTTCATCAGGATCGCATTTTCAATGCCATTCTCACAATCCAGAGAGTAATGCGCCTTATAATGATACATCCTCCGATCATAGGCAGCTTCTGCACGCTCAGAATCTCTGATCGTCTCCAGCACATCTTCTGTTACTTCTACAAAGTGATCGGTTTTATAAACATCGGGATACAGATCCCGGAGATTGACTTTCTTCATTATGTACCTCCATTTCGATTCACGGGTGGTTAAAGGGTGAACCGAACAGAGATGGGGAACGGTAGCAGCAGACAACTGGAGTATCTCCGAAATAATGGCACCAAGAACAGCCATTATTGTACTGAATTACACGGAACGATAATGCCGATGCAATGTTATACGTGCCCGGGAGGAGCAATGCTTTTTTAACTGATGTAGATCATGCGAGCTTTGAAAAAGCAAACGAGACACGGCAAAATAACCTCCAATCGGCTACCGTGTCCCTGCAAGTCGTCATAGGATTGTGTAAACGCAAAGAAACGGCGGCTCTGAAAATCAAAGCCGCCGTTTCAAATGGGCGTGTCAAATTGTCTGCTCTACGACGGCTTTTTTTCTTTTGCCGTCGTCCGGCAGAGTATTATTCAATATTTAATTCAATGTTTCCAGTGAAATTCTCACATTCAATGCCAATATAATTTCCACCATCAGGAAGTGTAATTGTGTCACTATATGTTCCGGTTGTTTCAAACAAAGTGACTGCTTCATCAGCTCCAGAAATCCAAAATACTTTTGCAGTTCCCTCCGTAACCTCCAGCGCGCAGTCAATAGACAGATCCTTACCAGCTTCACGCTTTATGGAAGTTCCGCCGAACAAATACTCTGTATCTGAAAAATCCTCATAGTTGGCTGTATAGCTTCCTGTATAATCATCAATTCCTTTTTCTTTCGTACCTTGTAAGGATGAATTTCCGGTAAGCGCTATGGAACCAGCAGACTGAACAATATTGTTATACTGATCGAGAAATTCGTCTTTTGTACAACCTGAAAGCACAGAAGCACCCAATAGTATCAGGCATAATGATAAAACTATTTTCTTCACAGCTATCACCTTCCTTTCCTGCGTACAGCACGCTTTCCTTTTCCCTTGGCATTTGCCTGTTTACGGGATTTCATTTCTTTTTTGTTACTGGACATCAGTAACAACAGCACCGCCCAGAGAACCATGATGCCAACCCCAATGACCGCTAACAAAGGGGTTGAGGATGTGGTTGTTCCGGCATATTCACTCATGTCAAATCCCACTAAAATCAGCGCAGCAGAGAACGGATAGATGCTGGCAAGGATACCACTTTTGAAAAACAACATGCTGTATCCAAGGAAGAACGCCAGAATGGAACCGCCCAGATATGCCCCTCGGATCTGCCCAAAAATCAGGATCAGCGGCATACAGACCAAATAGGTCGTCAGAGCCGCTAACACGATCTGCGTACCTCCATGAAAAAACACTTCCGCTGTCAGTCCCGATAATCCAACCGTCAATCCAGTAATCAAGGTAATGCCAACGCTGTATATTCCCAGCAGAACTGCAAGCATACCGACTAAAAGTAACTTAGCTCCCAACATTTTCGGCATAGAAACAGGAATTGTCATGATGTTTTTCAGTGTATCATGAGTGGATTCTCTGTCTATAAGCCATCCTCCGATCATTACCAGTGAAATTGGAAGGAATATTTGAGTGTTTCCCCAAACAACATTTTCAAATAGTGCAGAAAAATCATAATTTGGATTTCGGTACTCTGCCTCCACAATCAACTGACTTCCATACTGAACCAAAGGACAGAGTGCAAGCGCCACCAGCCCTACCAAAAGAATCTGGCACCGGCGCAGTTTCAGTAATTCCGATTTTAATAAGTTCCACATAGTCACACCCCCTTAGATTTCCTGTCGCCGGTAAACAAATGCAATCAGCGCAAGAAATACAATGGCTTCCACAATAATCACACCGAATACCTGAACACCATTCAGAAAATACGGACTGACCCGTTCCAACAAATCTGCTAACTCCGCACTGGTCTGGCTTTGGTCATAAAATTGGAATGTCCAGCGGAAGGCCAGCGGCCCCGGAAACAGGGTTCCTATGTTCAAACCAAAAGGCTGTGTGAGAAACATATCGTTCGTGGAAAGGATAGAATTCGCAATCGTATAGAAAAAGGTAATCACGACAGACACGATATAGTTTTTATTAAGAAGAACAACGAGCAGAATACAGGGAAGTGCGCCCACCCACATAATCAGCCCTTCTTCAATTCCAACGCCAAACAAGGTCCAAAATCCAACCGGTTCCCAACCCTGAAACAACAAAACCGCAAGATTTACCAATCCTCCAACTGCCATAAAGCCAACGGCAAACAACAGTAAAACCAGCATCTTGGACAGCACCAGCTTGGTTCTATTTACCGGTACGGTAACAAGGTTTTTCAGTGTGTCATTATCAAATTCCTCAAACAACAGATTCGAAGCCAGTATCACAAGAAGCGGCATCAAAAGCAAATATGCACTAAGCTGGAATAGGCTGGACATCACTCCATTTACAGCATCCACATCAGTGTTTACATCTGCCAGAAAGAAAGCATAAGCCAATGGCATGAAAACAGAAAGCAGTAGGGAAATAAATACCAATGGCTTCCGTTTTAATTTCAAAAATTCGCATTTGATTAGTTTAAGCAATTCCTTCTCCCCCTGTCACACGCTTGAAGTAATCTTCAAGACTTTCTTCACAAGTATGCACCTCCGATACCTCCAATCCGTTTTCTACAAAGGCAGTTACAATTTTCCCCACAGGCAGATCCAGGTTGTGCAGACGCAGATTGTGGTCGTCCTGTATGGAGAAATGGTTTTCATGGAAATTGCGTTCCAAAATTCTTGCCGCCTGTGCAGTATCAGAGAGCGTAAAACGGATATGCTTACTGCTTTTTTGCTCCAGCTCAGCAAGGCTTTCTTCTTCCAGCAACGCGCCGTGGTCGATAATTCCAATATCGTCAGCCAGCAAGGAAATCTCTGAAAGAATGTGACTGGAAATCAAAATAGTTTTTCCTCTTGCGTCGCAAAGCTCTCGAATAAAGGATCGTACTTCTGCAATACCGATGGGATCGAGACCGTTGATCGGCTCATCCAAAATCAAAAGTTCCGGATCGTGCATAACGGCAAGGGCGATGGCAAGCCGCTGCTTCATACCAAGAGAATACTGTGAAAAGAGCTTTTTATCTTTGTAGGGCAGTCCTACCAGATCCAGAGCATCTTTGATAGCATGATTGTTTGGTACGCCCCGCAGAGTAGCAAAGATACGCAGGTTCTCTGTGCCGGTCAGATTGGGATAAAAACCGGGGGACTCAATCAGGCTTCCGATACGGGGCAGCAACTTCTTTTCATTCCCTTGCAAAGACTTTCCCCAGATTTTGACCTCCCCGGAAGTCGGCTTCGTTAAGCCCAACAGTATTTTCATGGTAGTGGTTTTTCCGGCTCCGTTTCTGCCCAGCAGACCGTAAATTTTCCCACGCTTCACATGGATGTTTAAGTCAGCCACACTCTTTTGTGAGCCGTATTGCTTCGTCAGATTTTTTGTTTCAATGATATAATTTGTATCCATATTCAAAACCTCCTGTTCTGTAAGGTATTCTATCATGCCAACCTTGCATTAACCTTGCCGCAACCTTGCATTAACCTTGCAATTAAGGAATGAATTGCAATGCAAATCCTATTCCGCTACTTCTCAATCCGTTTGGGGATTGAGAAGGTTCCCATGCCATTTTCTAAAAGACTTCTGAAAATAAGTAAGGCTCCCGCCATAAAGACGGGAACCCGCTTAAATTTCCAAAGGAAAAAGCAAAGTAAATTCCGTTCCTTTTCCCGGTACACTTTCAACTGTTATGCTCCCACCCATCTTTTCTACAAGCTGATGGACAATAGAAAGACCAAGACCGCTGCCTTTGTCAGACCGTCCTTTGTCACACTTATAGAGCCGTTCAAAAATGTGTTTCAAATCTTCCTTCTCAATTCCCACTCCATTATCCGCAAGCAGCAGCTCCATGTTATTTTCCTTCTTTGACAGGGCAATTTTGATTTTGTCTGCATGGCTGTGAGCGATTACATTTTGAATGAGATTATTGACGATCCTCATATAGCTGTCCATATCCAATATTACCCGGATAGGATGTTCGGGAATATCAATGTCATACTCAACCTGTTTATCTTCAAAAATCGGTATCCAGTCGATTAGGATATTTCTTGTCAGCTCTGCAGCTTCAACGCTCTGGATCTCCAAAGCAAACTCGTTAGAATTTAACTTGAACCAGTCAAAGAGTACATCAATATATTCTTTCAGATCATGGGCTTTCCGGCGGGCGGTTTCAATATAATCATCCCGGTCTTTTCCTGTGACCAGTCCTTTGTGTGCAGCGTCAAGATACCCAATCAGAGTAGTAAGGGGCGTTCGCACATCATGGGAAAGGCTCGTCATAAGCTGGCGGTTGGTTTCTTCCGTCTGCCGTACAGTTGAAAGTCTGCTTTCATAGGCCACAACGATCTCGTTGATTTCATAAGCAAGAGGCGCAGTCAGTTCATTTGTTGCAGATAGAATACGCCGGTTGCCATTTCCGTTTTTCACATCAACCAGCACATCGGCCATTTCTGCTATTTGTTTTTTTACACGCTGAACGAGAACGATGGAAGTCAATACAGCTACAACAGCAATCACAATGGACAAGAATACAAGGATTTCCATACTGACTACACCTCCTTATTAAACCGGTAGCCAATCCCTTTGACCGTTTGTATATACTTTGGGCTTGAAGGATTGACTTCTAATTTTTTACGAAGCCGACTGATAATCGCCATAATGTTACTGTCATCATAGAAATATTCTTCGCCCCAAACTTCCTCATAAATCTGTTGTTTTGTCAAAATTTTTCCTTGATGCTTTGCACAGTACAGGAGTAAATCAAATTCCTTTGGGGGCAGTTCAAAAGTGCCGTTTGATGTAGTAACAGAACGATTTTCAAGGTCAATCTGCAGTCCGTTAAAATTTAGCTTTTGTATGGCTCCGGCTTGCTGATTAAAACGGGTGTAGCGGCGTATAAGAGACGCAATACGGGCAATCAGTTCATCCATATCAAACGGTTTTGTAAGATAATCGTCAGCTCCGGCCCGTAAGCCTCGTACTTTAGAAATGCTGTCATTTTTAGATGTAAACATCAAAATCGGTAAGCTGTACTCCTTGCGAATTTCTTCCAGCGTTTCAAAACCATCCATGCCGGGCATCATCACATCCAGCACCACAAGCTGATATTCGTGCTCTCTTAATTTTTGTAAGCCCTCTTTTCCGGTATTACAAAAATCAGCTTCTATGTTTTCTGCTTGTACGCTACGTTTAATCAATTCACACAGTGTTTTGTCATCATCTATAATTAAAATCCTATTCATGATGCAACTCCTTCCTTTGGGATATAATCATTTCTACATCCTCCACACTAACATTAGTGCCTTTTATGGTAGCATCCAAATCCATAGTAGCTCTGGCATCCAGACCAACCATTGCCGCCACCAGCATTCCACCTTTTAATATAAACTGGTTTTTATACTCTGATAAAGAAATTCGTTCTAAAAAACGTTCCATCATATAATTCCGCATCAAAATCTGTGCATCTGCGGATTTTTTATTTGACAGATTACGAACCAAATCCTTTAATTGTCTTGCCGTTGTTATCATCTAAAGTAACACCTCCAAATATGGTCTTAGTATCTTTTCAACATGAAACATAGCTGCGTATTTCATAAGCATCCGTAAGTTTTTATCCTTACGTTTCGCATATTGCTTTAATGCATCTTGGAATACCTGCATTTCAATATTTTTCCTGCTGCGAAGCAGATCGCAAATCGTTCTCTCCATATCATAAACCGGAACTGAATGTCCAAATGATGTCAGCATAGTTGTGATCCCTATTTCATGTAAATCCTTTTTTACTGTATACACTTGAAAACCGTCTTCCTGCAAACGGCTTGGATTATATCCAGTTCTTACTGTTATGGTGTATTTCAAAGGCTCTCTGTCCGTTAAATCATGAAAAAACGATGCAGTTTCATGAGAAAATACAGCTTGACCACAACGCAAATGCAAAAGGAACATCGCATCTGTCCACGTATCAGGTGATACATACACACCATGAGAAGCTTGCTCTAATCCTCGTTCCTTCACATAGGCATAAAACACAGACTTACTAATTCCATTATTTAGGACTTGAAATGTCTGAATTGTCCCTCCACATTCACGCAATAACAAATCTAATTTTTCAAATTGAGTCATATAGGTTCTCCTTTCATGCTAATATGATAATATAT
>NZ_JAMOYY010000056.1:0-15447 GCF_023669475.1 Blautia sp. MB18-30
ATATTGTATTTACATAATATAAAATCATGAAAAACTATAAAATTAATATAATATTTTATAACACTTCAACCCATTTTATTGTTTTGTACCCAAATCGTACCCAACGCCATCTAAAAAATCCCTACAAAGCCCATAAATACAGGCTTTGTAGGGATTTACCTTTGTCCTTTCGCACCCTCTTTTGACACTTTTTTCGTAATTTCATTTGTCAAAACCGGGAAGGCTTTATCCATAAGATATCAAGATAATCCGGCTGCAACAGACTATCTTTTTTTATTCTTTTTTCGGATAATCTTTCCGCGCCCCTCCTTTTTTTCTGTTCATTTTTTAAATCTCTTTTTCTTTTTTTCACAGACCTGTGATGCCTGGTTTTTGGCTTAGTTAAGCCTTTTTTAAGGTTTCTTTTTGGTTTCTTTTCTCTTTTTTCCATTAAAAAAACCCTGTTCCAGGATTTCTCCTGAGACAAGGTTTTTGGTGGTTCTTTTGGGTTTATTTTTCTTCTTTTGGGCTGGAAGCGGATGAAGATTGAATAAACGGGAGGCACTGGTTTTTGACAAGGGATGTTACGAAAAAAAATGTCAAAAGGCAGTGCGAAAAAATATTTTATTCGAATTCAATCGTTCCAGGCGGCTTACTAGTAAGATCATAGAATACGCGGTTTACGCCCTTAACTTCATTAATAATACGGTTCATCACCTTATTAAGTACTGCATAAGGAATCTCAGCAGACTCAGCAGTCATGAAGTCAATGGTCTTAACGGCGCGGAGCGCCACTGCATAATCGTATGTTCTGAAGTCTCCCATTACACCTACGCTTCGCATATTTGTAAGGGCTGCAAAGTACTGGTTCGGCATCCAGGACGGATCTTCTCCGTGTTCTTTTTTGTAGTCGGCGGCTGCATTGTCGACTTCTTCACGGTAGATGTAGTCTGCATCCTGTACGATGCGTACTTTTTCCTCGGTGACTTCACCGATGATACGGATTCCAAGTCCCGGGCCCGGGAATGGCTGACGGAATACCAGTCTTTCCGGAATTCCAAGCTCAAGGCCGGCTTTACGGACCTCATCTTTGAACAGGTCACGAAGCGGTTCAATGATTTCTTTGAAATCAACGAAATCCGGAAGGCCTCCTACGTTGTGATGGGATTTGATCACTGCGGATTCTCCGCCGAGACCGCTCTCTACAACGTCCGGATAAATGGTTCCCTGTGCAAGGAAATCTACAGCACCGATCTTCTTGGCTTCTTCTTCGAAAATACGGATAAATTCCTCACCGATGATCTTACGCTTCGCTTCAGGCTCTGTAACACCGGCAAGCTTGTCGTAATATCTCTGCTGTGCGTTCACGCGGATAAAGTTCAGGTCAAACTGACCATTCGGTCCGAATACACCTTCAACCTCATCACCTTCATCCTTACGAAGAAGGCCATGATCTACAAATACGCAGGTAAGCTGCTTGCCGATCGCTCTGGAAAGAAGTCCTGCTGCCACGGAGGAATCTACACCACCTGACAGGGCAAGGAGAACTTTTCCATCACCGACTTTCTCGCGGATCTCTTTGATCGTATGTTCAACAAAGGCATCCATCTTCCAGTCTCCGGCACATTCGCAGACACCAAGTACGAAGTTGGACAGCATTGTCTTTCCTTCTACTGTGTGCAGTACTTCCGGATGGAACTGGATCGCATACAGTTTCTTCTCTTCATTCTGTGCAGTTGCTACCGGACAGTCTGCAGTATGTGCAGCGATCTCAAATCCCGGTGCAGTCTGGGAAATATAGTCTGTATGGCTCATCCAGCAGATTGTTTTGTCGGATACATTTTTGAAGATCCTGGAATCTTTCTTATCGATGAGAAGCTCTGTCTTACCGTATTCGCTGACATCTGCCTTCTCAACTTTTCCGCCAAGGACATGCATCATAAGCTGTGCTCCATAGCAAAGTCCAAGTACCGGAATACCAAGCTCAAATAATTCCTTCTGGTAAGTCGGTGAATCTGCCTCATAGCAGCTGTTTGGTCCGCCGGTAAGGATGATTCCCTTAGGATTCATCGCTTTAATCTTCTCAAGATCTGTCTTGTAAGAATAAATTTCGCAATATACATTGCATTCTCTGACACGTCTTGCAACCAGCTGATTGTACTGACCGCCAAAATCAATGACAATAACTAATTCTCTTTTCAAGGCTTTCCTCCTGTTATTTATAACATCTTTAGAATCTGTTACTCATTATAAATGAGTACATGCACTTTTACAATGCTAATTTTATCTCCCGCCGGAATTTTTATTTTCCGGAAAAATTTTTTACTGCTTTTTTGCCTGCTCATCCCAGTAAGCGCAGTCATTTCTTCCAATTACCTCCGATGTAAACGGAGTACCGTCATTCTTCTTATAATGTCTGGTCGCCCGGAAAACATATTTCGCACCGACATAAACGATCGGTACGTTGAAAAATACGATCAGAATATTTCCAAGATCAGAAAATGCCCAGAGATTTCCAAGCTCCAGTCCTGCGATATTACAGAGGATACCAAATGCGGCAACAAAAAGACCGATACAGCGTACAAAATTAATACAGATCTTATCCTTGCGGATACGGTTGGCTGCGATTTCCGAAAAGCTAATCATTCCAAGCAGACAGGTAAATGCAAACAGGCAGAAACATAAGGTTACAAGAAATGTAACGACCCCGTTCATTGCAGTTCCAGGAGTCAGCACAGCAATGGACTCCGTATATTTGGGAAGTTTATCAAGAGCCTGCCAGCTTTCCGCATCTGCTCCCGTCCAGCAATGTGCCATAACTACCACAAATCCGGTAAGTGTGCAGATCACAATGGTATCAAGAAAAACTCCCAGAGAAGCGATCACACCCTGCTCACATGGATGCTTTGCATCAGCTGCTGCCGCTGACATGGTGATCGTTCCCTGACCAGCCTCATTGGACATCAGGCCTCGTTTTACGCCCTGTGCAAGAACTGTTCCAAAAACGCCTCCAAAAAATGCATCCGGCTTAAAGGCTCCTGCAAACACGCTTCCGAAGAAATACGGAATACGGGTAAAATTCAATATGATAAGAAGTAACACTACTACCATATAGAGCACTGCCATCACCGGCACCATCATATCTGTCCATCTGGATACTTTTTTGATTCCGCCAAATGCGATAGCTGCTGTGAGGATTACGATCAGCGTACCTACTATATAATAGAAGGCTGATCCGCTTGGAATGGTTTTTCCGGTTACGATCTCTGCCATGCGTCCTACTGATGAAACAACGTTAAAGCCCTGTGCCGGCAGACAGCAAAGCGCATACAGAATATACAATACCGAAAGAAAAACACCGATCCATACCTTATTTCCAAGAAGCTTTCTCCCATAAAAAGGAAGACCTCCTACGAACTCATCGTCCTTCTTCTCCTTGAAAATCTGAGCAAGGACACCCTCCATGTATGCAACTGCCATCCCGAAAAACGCAGATATCCACATCCAGAACAGGGCCCCCGGTCCACCCACTGCAATAGCACCTGTTACGCCCAGGATATTTCCCGGTCCTACACGCATAGCTGAACTCAGGAAAAACGATGCAAGCGGCGAAATTCCTGTTTCCACAACACGTTTCTCCGTCATGGTCCTGATTCCTTTTTTAAAGTAAGTCACCTGCATAAAACCGATCCTGAAACTGAAAAAAATCCCGGACCCAAGAAGTAATATGATCGCAAAGGATATATTTCCCAGAATCGGGATACTGCTGTACCAGTCAAAATTCGTGGGGAACTCCCACAGAAAATCAGACAGTGGACCGATAAAGCTGAACACTCCATTGATCGCCTCAAACACTTTCTCCATAGCCATCTCCTCCCTTTTCATCTGAATACCTCAGAATTGAACCATCTTTCCGGATATCACATTTTCCGCTGGACATAAAATATAGATATATTCATTTATACCCCTCAGAAAAATTTCCGCACCTGTTCATATAACATGTGTACCACATCCATCCTCGTTCATTTCCCCTCCGGATTTTTATGCTATGGTTTATTATACCGTATCGGCTTAAAAAAGTCTTATTTATTTTCACTATTTTTGTACAAATTTCAGAATTTTCTATTCTTACAAGCCCCACCGACTGCTATTGCTTTTCGCCCCCCCGCAGGGGACTTACTTGATTCGAGTCAAGCGGATATTCACAATCCGCTTCGCTACGCGGTTCTACACCGAATAACTGCTTCACAGTGTATCAGACTTTATAAGATATTTAGACTTTCCTCACAAATTTTTAAAACGCTTCTCACAGTTCCATCACATTTTGACGGTATATTATTAATCAAATAAAGCACAAAGCTTTTTCATCTTATAGATCATTACTTATTTTTCTTTTCATACTCTGCCGGGTCCCTTCCAAGACCCGGCCCTCCTTTTTATCTTCTTACAAACTCCCATAGTATACCATCCTTTCTTTATTCAAAAGGATCTATACCTATAATCATGGTGTCTATATTAGACATTCTGATTCTATCTGATGATCGACATTTTCATCTCGGTCCATTTCCTCCAGATCACTCCGTCCAGACAAAACCTCAAAACCCCTGAAACCCGCATAAACACAACAAAAAAACACCGTCCCCGCAGCTCTATATCTGCAAAAACAGTGCCTTTAGTGCGTCTTCAGGGGTTCGAACCCTGGACACCCTGATTAAGAGTCAGGTGCTCTACCAACTGAGCTAAAGACGCTTATTTAATTGTTTGTCTTTCGTTTTTTGTTTCGTTCGTTCCTCAAGACATGTTGTATTATACGTTATGATTTGAAGAAAGTCAACACCTTTTTTTAATTTTTTTTATTTTTTTCTTTTTTATTTTTTATATCTTCATTTGATGCAATTTTGTTCAGTGATTTTTCTATTTCTGACAGCGAATTTCTGATCTGAAATGCCTGGCTTTTGACGCCGCGTTTTACACTATTGAGATTTCGACGGAATGAGTTGGATTTTCTTTTTTTCAAACCTTATCTTCCCCTCTTTCTTTATACAGATCAGGCAGCTTCTCCTGCAGATTCGTATCTTCCTGCTTGACGCTCCCTCTTATTTATTATATGAAAACAGGCCGATCTGTTTACAGATCAGCCCGATAAAACAACCTTCTATATTAATGCAGAATATCTATGCGCCAGATAAGCTTTGATATCAGATACCTTCTGAAAACCACCTAACCTTACCTCTTCTATTTTTGTCTGATCACCATCTTACAGATCGGATTGCCCATGGAAGAAAACTTCTCCTCATACTCCGTCATCACATTTCCCTTCACCAGCTCCTCATCATGATGAAGATCAAACGTACAAACCTCCAGGTTCCAGTCAGACTCCTTCACCTCTTCCAGGGAAAATTCAAACAATCCACGGTTATCTGTCTTAAATTCCACAGTACCCTCTTTTTTCAGGACCTGCTCATACCTCTTCAAAAACTCCCTAGAAGTCAATCTTCTCTTGGCATGACGGGCCTTCGGCCACGGATCGGAAAAATTCAGATAAATCCCGTCAACCTCATCCTTCTCAAAAATCTCCGGCAAAAGCCTTGCATCCACACGGATGAACACCAGATTTGAAAACTTCTCCCCGGCCTCCTCAAGCTCCTCCCTCTTCTGAAGTGCCCGAAGCAGCACACTGTCATACATCTCGATTCCAACATAATTCCTCTCAGGATGCAGCCGCGCCATATCCATCAGAAAACGCCCTTTTCCCATACCAACCTCAAGAAAAAGCGGTCTCTTCTCCCCAAAAACACTCGCCCATTCCCCTTTAAACTTCTCCGGTTCATCAATCACCCAGTCACACTCCAAAATCGCATCCTTCGCCCCGGGAATATTACGTAATCTCATAAATAACCTCCAAATTAATCTTCCTATAATATACAAATCAAATAACTACCTCTCGCAGCCAGCAAAAGCAGTCTATAACAATTCCCCAAACCAATGAAACCACTATAATACATCCGCCACCAGCCACACAAACCAGAATACCTGCACAAATCCAAAAAAATCATCATTCCTCTTCCAGAATATCCGATAAAACACCCTGTACAATGCATCCCAATATTCAACTATACATGTAACCCCCACCCCGCCGCAAGCAAAAAATAAAAAAAATCCTCAACCAGGCGACAGCAACGCGCTTCGCCATCCACCCCCAATACCATCCGCATCCATATACACATCCCCTCAACCAGGCGACAGCAACGCGCCTCGCCGTCCACCCCCAACACCATCCACATCCATATACACATCCTCCCAACCAGACGACAGCAACGCGCCTCGCCGTCCACCCCCAACACCATCCGCATCCATATACACATCCTCTCAACCAGGCGACAGCAACGCGCCTCGCCGTCCACATCCAACACCATCCGCATCCACACACATCGGCTCAACCTCACACATCCAACACCGCAGCATACATACACAAGTCAACAACCTCACACCACCACAACCAAGAACTCCTAAAAAAAGCCCGAGGGGTGTGCAGAGGGGCCATGGCTTTATGGCCCCTTTGCGGTTTTCCTCTTTTCCCACAAAACCCCAAAAAATATCTTTTTACCCACATTTCCCTCAAAAGTTTGCAGAAAAATTAACAAAATTTTAGTTGTTTTTACCATAAAAAAGGTGTATCATATAAAAATCAATTATAAACAATAAACAAACAAGGAGGGCGTTATGGAACAAATCCTAAATAAGCTTTCGGAAATCGAAGCTACAGCCAATGCCATCATGCAGGACGCTGCGCGACAGAAACAGGCTCTCTCGGAAGAAGCAGAAAAACAGACGAAGGAATTCGACGCTTCACTTGAAAAAGAAACCAGCGACGAGATCCGGAAGATCCGTGAAGATCTGGCCCGCGAGAAAGACGCCCGGATCAATGAGCTTCGTGCAGAAACCGAAGACCAGCTATCCAGGCTGGATGCCTATTACGAAGCCCATCACGAAAATCTTTGCAGTGAGCTGTTTCAGAAAATAACAGGCATCACCGAAACCTGAAGGGAAAGGAAGTGATTCAATGGGCTCTGTCCTCTCATACAGCGGACTCTCCACCAAGATCCGCGCCATGCAGAGCAGGCTTGTGACAGATGAGCAGCTGGAAGAAATCGTTCAGCTTCCCAATGTCCCCCAGGTAACAGCCTACCTGAAACGGACTCCCGAATATCAGAATATCTGGTCCGGTCTCGATGAAAATGATCTTCACCGCGGACAGATAGAAAAACTCCTGAAGAAATCCATCTTCCTGAATTTTTCAAGGCTTTACCACTTTGCAAATCAGGAACAGCGAACGTTCCTGTCGCTTTACTCGAAGCGTTATGAGATCCGCGTCCTGAAAGAAATCATGACGAATCTCTTTGACCACCGGGACACCGATCCCGTAGATATTTCTCCCTACCGCGATTTTTTCAGACATCATTCCAAGCTGGACATTGACAGGCTTACCGCCTGCACTAATATGGATGAATTCATTGCGGCACTGAAGGGAAATGATTTTTTTATTCCGCTGTCTCAGGTCAACGAACGTGGAAATGCCACGCTTTTTGACTTCGGCATGGCACTTGACCTTTCGTATTTTTCACAGATCTGGAATGTGCGGAAGAAGCTTTTCAAAGGTAACGATCTGAAACAGATCACCAAGGCTTACGGTGAAAAATTCGATATGCTGAACCTGCAGTTCATCCAGCGCTCCAAACGCTGCTTTCAGATGGAATCGGCTGCTATTTACGCATTGCTGGTCCCCATGAACTACAAGCTCCGCAAAGAGGAGATCACCACCCTTGTGGAGGCCCCTACACCAGAAGAGTTCCGTCGTATCTTCAATGGAACTTATTATGGTAAGAAATACGAACAGCTGACCGTCGCCAGTCTGGAAGAATTTTATAACTATATTCTTCGCAGCATACTGGAACAGGAAGCACGCAAGGATCCCTATTCCGTAGCAGTCATCTATTCCTATTTATATCACAAAGAACATGAAGTCAACCGTCTGACCATTGCCCTTGAATGCGTGCGCTATGGCGTGGACCCAGAACAATCCCTGCGTTATATACGCAACGGTTAATAACCAGGAGGTAGCAACGTGATTGAAAAAATGAATTTTCTGAGCATCACCGGTCCCAAGGCAGATATCGACCGGGTTGTAAACACCTACCTGTGCAAGTACGAGATCCATCTGGAAAACGCTCTCTCAGAGCTGACCACAGTAGAAAGTCTGACGCCTTTCCTGGATGTCAACCCCTACAGAGATGCCTTAAATTCCATCAATACCATTTATGAGGAGCTGAAAACTCCTCCGTCCACTTCCAACAGAAGCCCGGGTATTGAAACAGCACTTTCCACAGTAAAGGAGATCCGCTCCCAGGCGGATCAGCTCCAGAAGGAACAGTCCGAACTGGAAGAAAAATGTTCCTCTCTGGAAGAATCACTGCGGATCATACGTCCCTTCCGAAATATTGATTATGATATTTCATCCATACTTCATCTGAAGTATATCCATTTTCATTTCGGACGTATCGAGAAACAGTATTATGAGAAATTCAAGAAATATATTTACGACAATCTGAACACGATCTTCCTTAAATGCGATGAAGATGACCAATACGTCTGGGGCGTTTACTTCGTACCGAAGCATGATGCGCACAAAATTGATGCCGCCTACTCTTCTATGCACTTTGAAAAGATCTTTGTGCCGGATAATTATACCGGAACTGCCCAGCAGGCATTTTCAAGCGTAAGCAAACAATACGAGGATGCCCTGAAGCATCTGGAAACACAGAAACAGAAATACCAGAGATTTCTTGCAGATCAGGCAGAAACCATCGTTACCGCCAGAAACACACTTCTTCAGTTTTCCAGAAATTTCGATGTCCGGAAAGCGGCAGCCTGCACCGGAAAGCATGAAAATTTCTATATTCTCTGCGGATGGATGACAGAAGCCGACACCAGAGCTTTTCAAGCCGATATCTCATCCGACGAAAAAATCTTCTGCCTGGTAGACGGAGAAGATACCAATACGCCGGAACACGACCAGAACCATCAGCCGCCGACCAAGCTGAAAAACCCGAAGCTTTTCAAACCCTTTGAAATGTATGTAAAAATGTACGGACTTCCCGCCTATGGCGAGATGGACCCCACCTGGTTTGTTGCCATCACCTACTCCTTTATTTTCGGAGCCATGTTCGGTGATGCAGGACAGGGACTCCTGCTCTTTATCGGAGGATTGCTCCTGTACAAGCTGAAGCATATCGATCTTGCCGGAATCATCAGCTGCGCCGGAGTCTTTTCCACATTTTTCGGTCTGATGTTCGGAAGTATCTTTGGATTTGAGGATGTCATACCTGCTCTGTGGCTGCGGCCTGTGGACAGTATGACGACCATACCTTTTATCGGAAAACTGAATACCGTATTTATCGTTGCCATCGGCTTCGGCATGGGAATCATCCTCTTGTGTATGGTTTTCAACATCATCAATTCCTTTAAAACGCATGATGTTGAAAAAACCTGGTTTGACACCAACGCTGTGGCAGGACTTGTATTTTATGGCTCCGCAGTTCTCTGCATCGGACTCTTTGTATCCGGGCATGCAGTTCCGGGTGGTGCAGTCCTTGCCATTATGTTTGGTTTACCGCTGCTTCTTATTTTCTTCAAGGAGCCTCTTACAAACCTGGTAGAAAAAAAGGCCGAGGTTATGCCAAAAGAAAAAGGCATGTTTATCGTACAGGGTATCTTTGAACTGTTCGAGGTTATCCTGAGCTACTTTTCCAATACACTCTCCTTCGTGCGTATCGGTGCTTTTGCAGTCAGCCACGCAGCTATGATGGAGGTTGTACTTATGCTTGCAGGCGCGGAGAACGGCAGTCCGAACTGGATCGTCATCATTCTCGGAAACCTGTTCGTATGCGCTATGGAGGGCCTGATCGTAGGTATCCAGGTACTCCGTCTGGAATATTACGAAATGTTCAGCCGTTTTTACAAGGGCAGCGGACGGAAATTCGAGCCGTTCTGTTCAAAAAACAAATAAAATGCCAGAGTCGGAACGCATTCTGATCCGGGCATTCAATTAAACGAATATTAAGGAGGTCATCATCATGACAGTCATTACACAGATCACAATCGCAGTTGCACTTGTACTCAGCATCATTCTTCCATTTGGTTATTATCTTCTCGGCGAAAAAAGCCGCGGCCGCTACAAAACAGCTCTTGGTGTCAACGCCTTTTTCTTCTTCGGGATCATGCTTGTTGCCATTGCAGTAACATTTGCAGGCGGAGCTTCCGTACAGGCTGCTACAGGCGCTGACGCAGGCCTTGCAACAGGTATGGGTTACATCGCAGCAGCACTTGTTACCGGACTTTCCTGTATCGGTGGTGGTATTGCCGTTGCCAGTGCGGCAAGCGCAGCACTTGGAGCGATCAGTGAGGATCAGAGCATCCTTGGTAAATCTCTTATCTTCGTAGGTCTTGCCGAAGGTGTTGCTCTTTATGGACTGATCATCTCCTTCATGATTCTGGGTAAACTTTGATATGAAAATGTATCTGATCAGTGACAATATTGATACTCTGACAGGAATGAGACTGGCCGGTGTAGAGGGTGTGATCGTTCATGAGCACGACGAGCTGAAGGAAGCTCTGGAGCGCACCATCGCAGACAAAGAGATCGGAATCATACTCCTGACCGAAAAATTCGGCCGGGAGTTTCCTGAAATCATTGATGATGTCAAGCTTCATCACAAAACACCTCTCATCATTGAAATTCCTGACAGACATGGTACCGGCCGCAGACCTGATTTCATTACATCTTATGTAAATGAGGCCATCGGATTAAAATTATAGGCAGGTGATATTATGACAATTGAAGAGAAGCTTAAACACTTCTATGACACCTCCGTGGACGAAGCACGCCGTCAGGCGGAAAAAGATGTCCGGGAACACAAGGAAACCCTGGATGCCGCACTGGAGGAACATAAAAAAATGTCTCTGGGAAATGCTGCCAGTTCCCGCAAAGCCGAGATCGCAAACGCAAAGCGTGAGATCAACAAGGCACTTTCCGCAGAGCAGCTTCACATCCGGCGAAACTGGACTGCCAGACAGAGCCGCTTAAAAGAAAAACTTTTTGCAGATGTCCGGGTACAGATCCTGAAATTCATGGAATCTCCCCGCTATGAAGAATATCTTTGTACAAAGATCGAGGAAGCTGTCTGCTTCGCGGAACACGATGAGATCCAGATCTATCTTTCAAAAGAAGATGAACCCCGTCTGAAGTCTCTCACTGTAAAGACCGGTTTCCCGCTGAAGGTTTCCGATGAATCCTTTATCGGCGGGATCAAGGCGATAATCCCTGAAAAAAATATCCTCATCGACAATTCCTTTGAGGAAGGCTATCAGGCAGCTTACAGAGAATTCAAATTTGACGGAGGTCCAGCACATGAGTAAAACAGGTATTATCTACGGTGTTAACGGTCCTGTTATCTACCTCAAGGGCGACACCGGCTTCAAGATCTCCGAGATGGTCTATGTAGGCCCCGAAAAACTGGTTGGAGAAGTCATCGGTCTTAAGAAACATATGACGACCATACAGGTTTTTGAGGAAACTACAGGGCTGAAACCCGGAGAAACTGTTATCGGAACAGGAGACGCTATTTCCGTTCTCCTTGGTCCGGGAATCATCCACAATATTTTTGATGGTATCCAGAGACCTCTGGCAGAGATTGCCCAGGCCTCTGGAAAATATATTTCCCGTGGTGTCAGCGTTGACTCTCTTGACACAGAAAAAAAATGGGAAACCCACATTACCGTAAAGGAAGGTGACGTCATCGGTGCAGGCACGGTTATTGCCGAGACACAGGAAACCGCCTCCATCCTTCACAAATCCATGGTTCCGCCCACGATCACACACGGAACCGTTATCCATGCAGCTCCTGACGGTGCCTATACCGTTCTGGAGCCCATTGTTACCATCCGCCTTGATGACGGAACTGAAAAAGAACTGGCACTTGCCCAGAAATGGCCGATCCGTGTTCCACGACCGACCTACAAGCGTTTCCCGGCCAGCGTTCCGCTCCTTACCGGTCAGCGAATCCTGGATACCCTTTTCCCTATTGCCAAGGGAGGCACTGCCGCAGTTCCCGGTGGATTCGGAACAGGAAAAACCATGACACAGCACCAGATCGCCAAGTGGTCTGACGCAGATATCATCATCTATATCGGCTGCGGCGAGCGTGGAAACGAGATGACACAGGTTCTTGAGGACTTCAGCAAACTGATCGACCCGAAATCCGGAAACCTGATGATGGACCGTACCACACTGATCGCCAACACCTCCAACATGCCGGTTGCAGCCCGTGAGGCTTCCATCTACACAGGTGTTACACTTGCGGAATATTACCGTGATATGGGTTATGATGTAGCGATCATGGCAGACTCCACATCCCGATGGGCCGAGGCTCTCCGTGAGCTTTCCGGACGTCTGGAGGAGATGCCTGCAGAGGAAGGCTTCCCTGCATATCTGGCAAGTAAGCTTTCCGCCTTCTATGAGCGCGCGGGAATGATGCAGAACCTGAACGGAACAGAGGGTTCCGTATCCATTATCGGTGCCGTTTCCCCTCAGGGTGGTGATTTCTCCGAGCCGGTCACACAGAATACCAAACGTTTTGTCCGCTGTTTCTGGGGACTGGACAAGGCTCTTGCCTATGCCCGTCACTTCCCTGCCATCCAGTGGCTGACCAGCTACAGCGAATATCTGGAGGACCTGACTCCCTGGTACAGAGAGCATGTCTCCCCGAAATTCGTTTATGACAGAAACCAGATCATGGCTATCCTCAACCAGGAAAGCTCTCTTATGGAGATCGTCAAGCTGATCGGAAGCGATGTTCTTCCGGATGATCAGAAGCTGACGCTGGAGATCGCCAGGGTTATCCGTCTGGGCTTCCTGCAGCAGAACGCTTTTCACCAGGAGGACACCAGTGTTCCTATGGAAAAGCAGTTCCTGATGATGGAAACCATCCTCTATCTCTACGAAAAATGCCGTGCCCTTGTAAACCGTGGCATGCCGGTTTCCGTGCTGAAGGAGGATAAGATCTTTGAACGTATCATCGCCATCAAATACGAGGTTCCAAATAAAGAGCCGGAGCGTTTTGATGAATATCATAAAGATATCGACCGCTTCTACGACAATGTACTGGAAAGAAACGGTTAAAGGAGGGATCAGTTTATGGCAATCGAATATCTTGGCCTGAGTGAAATAAACGGCCCTCTTGTTGTCCTTGAGGGTGTAAAAAACGCATCTTACGAGGAGATCGTGGAATTCCACATGGAGGACGGCACTCAAAAGATCGGCCGTATCGTGGAAATCTATGAGGACAAGGCCGTTATCCAGGTTTTTGAGGGAACTGACAATATGTCCCTCGGCAATACACACACACGTCTTACCGGACATCCTATGGAGATCGGGCTTTCTCCTGAGATCCTGGGACGTACCTTTAACGGTATCGGCCAGCCCATTGACGGGCTTGGCGAGATCACACCGGAGGTCAGCCTGAACATTAACGGGCTTCCGCTGAATCCGGTAACCCGTGAATATCCACGAAACTATATCAACACCGGTATCTCCGCTATTGACGGACTGACCACACTGATCCGCGGCCAGAAGCTGCCGATCTTTTCCGGTAACGGTCTTCCACATGATAAGCTGGCTGCACAGATCGTTCAGCAGGCTTCCCTGGGAGCAGACTCCGATGAGAAATTCGCCATTGTTTTTGCAGCAATGGGTGTGAAATACGACGTAGCGGAATTCTTCCGCAGGACCTTCGAAGAAAGCGGTGCGTCCGACCACGTTGTGATGTTTTTGAACCTTGCAAACGATCCGGTTGTAGAGCGTCTTCTGACACCGAAGATCGCCCTCACTGCCGCTGAGTATCTTGCTTTTGAAAAAGGCATGCATATCCTGGTAATCCTGACTGATATCACCTCCTTCTGTGAGGCCATGCGAGAGGTTTCCTCCTCCAAGGGTGAGATTCCTTCCCGAAAGGGTTATCCCGGATATCTGTACAGTGAGCTTGCAACCCTTTACGAGCGTGCGGGAATCGTCCGTGGCGGCACCGGGTCTGTAACCCAGATCCCAATCCTGACCATGCCAAACGACGACATCACACACCCGATCCCGGACCTTACCGGATATATCACAGAAGGCCAGATCGTACTGGACCGCCAGCTTCACGGTCAGGCGATCTATCCGCCGATCAATGTTCTGCCATCCCTGTCCCGTCTGATGAAGGACGGTATCGGTGAAGGCTTCACACGTGCCGATCATCAGGATGTTGCCAACCAGCTCTTCTCCTGCTACGCAAAGGTAGGCGATGCAAGAGCTCTGGCATCCGTTATCGGTGAGGATGAGCTTTCTCCGCTGGATAAGCAGTACCTTGTATTCGGAAAAGCCTTCGAGGCAGAGTTTGTAGGACAGTCAGAAACAGAGAATCGAAGCATCATCGAAACTCTGGATAAGGGCTGGGAGCTTCTTGGCCTTCTTCCAAGAGAAGAGCTCGACCGTATCGATACCAAAGTTCTGGATCAGTATTACAGAGAAACCGTCCGTTAGTGAGGTGATTTTATGGATCCGAATACCTTTCCCACCAAGGGAAATCTCATACTTGCAAAAAACTCTCTGGCTCTTTCCAAACAGGGCTATGAGCTTATGGACAAAAAGCGTAATATCCTGATCCGTGAAATGATGGAGCTGATCGATCAGGCAAAGGATATCCAGTCACAGATCGATGAGACCTTCCGTACCGCTTATGCGGCTCTTCAGAAGGCAAATATGGAAATTGGAATCGCTTTCGTAGACCAGATCTCTCATACCGTTCCTGTGGAAGATTCCATCCGAATCAAAACCAGGAGTGTCATGGGAACCGAGATCCCTCTTGTGGAATATGACAAAAAAGCAGGCAACACGCCGACCTACGCCTACTACAGCACCAAGCTGTCCCTGGACGAGGCCAAGGCAGCCTTCGAGCGTGTAAAGGAGCTGTCCATCCAGCTCTCCATGATCGAAAACGCCGCCATCCGTCTTGCCACCAACATCAAAAAAACCCAGAAGCGTGCCAATGCGCTGAAAAACATCACCATCCCCAGATACGAAACTCTCACCCGAGATATCACCAATGCTCTGGAAGAAAAAGAGCGTGAAGAGTTTACACGTCTGAAGGTGATCAAACGTATGAAACAAAATAGTTAAAAAAATCCTCCGCAGATCTTTCCGGTTCTGCGGAGGATTTTTTGGTTATCCACATTTATCCACACCTGAAAATGACTTTTCAACACCTTGCAGTGATCGTTTTAACTGGGCACTGTTCTTTTTTATCCTCATTTCCATACATCCGATAGTCCCCCTTTTAAATAGATTAGTTTTTCAAGAATTTACTCATTATTATC
>NZ_JAMOYY010000057.1:0-14908 GCF_023669475.1 Blautia sp. MB18-30
AAATTACACTTGTAAGATTTGAAATATGAAAGGTTTTTATAAAAATGGGAAGGGTAGTTGTTGTAACATTTGATGAAAATGAGGAAGAAAAATTAAATGAATTATTACATTTTCTGTCTGCTAAAAAATACTCTGAGATACCTGGTAAACAAAATAGGGTACTTGATTATGGAGCATTAAAAATAAATGCGGAATATCGTTCTGTAGAAAGTAATGGTGAGCGGGTTCAATTGACGAATTATGAATTTGAAATATTATATTTGCTGGCAAAAAATCCAGGACGGATATTTTCAAAGGAACAAATATATACACAGGTGTGGAAAGAGCCATATTATGGGGCAGAAGATAATGTTATGGGCATAATTCGGAGAATCAGAAAAAAGATTGAGCCAGATTCTGCAAAACCAAGATACATTTTAAATGTATGGGGTATGGGATATAAATTTAATGGTGAATTGATGAAATGATGGAATATAAAATTGGGCATAATAAGTAAAGATACCCAAAATAGCAGGAGAAATTTTTATGGAAAATGATATTTGGAATGAAATATCCTCTTTTTTGAACCAGTTGCGTTGTGAGAATATAAACAGAGAAAGTTATATCTATTTCCAAGAACTTGCAAATATTCAGTTGAAGAAGAAAATGGAAAAAGAAAAGGTGAATAAACTTCTCGATCATATAAGTAATGAGGACAGGGAGAAGTTGAAGCAATATGGAGAAATTTTGGAAGAAGAAGCGTTTGTGTCAGAACAAAGGGCATATTGTCAAGGATATGTAGATTGTATTCAGTTATTGGCTGGTTTAGGACTCTTGAAAAAATCGACGGATATGGAAAAAATAATTAGCGAGATGAAAAGCAATTAAGTGTGTTGTGGAGGAAAATGTAGTATTTGATAGATAAAAGGATGTTCGTAAAGAAGAAACAGTTATGTTATATCAAGTTGTAATGATATAGCATAACTGTTTTTAACATATGGTAATAGTATTTATTCCACTAATTTTAAATATCGGTAATTATCAGCTATTTATCGGTATTTTACAAGTTTTATTCTGTATCATTAGTAGTGTCTACGTTAGAAATAAAAGGATTAGAATCTAGCAAAGCTGTCGTAGTTGCAAGAATTACCTGTAACTGATAATCATTGCACTGATTTAAGAGCCGAAGAATCTGATCATATGTAGAATTATTTTTATTCTGATTTGGATAAACGTAGTCATCAGCAGAAATATTTAAAGTCTGCATGGTTTTACAAAATAATTCCAGACTGGGACCGCCTTTATGGCGTTCGAGGTCTCCAAGATAAGCCGCCGATATTCCGAGTTTTTCAGCAAGAGCTTCTTGTGTTAAATGCATTTCCATACGCCCTTGTTTTACTAAAGTGGCAAATAATGTTTTTGGAATATCCATGTTTATATACCTCCATAAACTTAGTGTATTACCCTAAATTTGAAAAGTGAAAAGGGTGTAACATTAGAAAAAATACAGGGTATTACCCAATGAATGAGAAAGCATACAAATCTCTTTCGGTTAAAAAAAACAGATTCCGAAAGAGCAGTATTTGTATGCTTATTTTCTTTTCCGGAATCTAACCGGAGAAAATATGGTTCTTAGCAAGAGTTCAGCTAAAAAATTCTGTTCAACAGAAGGTATTCAATTAAAAAAATCTCAACAATTTCATTAGTAAATGTTGGAATTGAAACTAGGGTAAGAGCCAATAATGAATCCAGGGTAATAAAATATCGAATTAAATGCGTCCATAGGAGTGAAATCTGTCAGGGCGTTTTTTGTTACCTAAATATTGAGAATGAACAATTCCTAACAAGGACGATTGTTCGTATTCGTGCCCCGCCTACTGATCTGAATTCAAAAAAATTCAGATCGGAGGAAAGGACATGGAAGGCAGACAGCCAAAAAGAAGAAAAGATAAATACAACCCATATGAAATCTATGAGAAGGACGGAAAATATTATGTTTCATTCCGCAATGGTGAAAAAGAGTACAAGGATTTGGAAATAGGAAAGAGTGTATATGAGGCTTTTAATACGTTTGAATTGCAGGATGTGTCGCATATGAATGTTGTGGACAGGCACATTGAGCAGTCAGAAGTATGGGATTCCAGTTTGTATGAACGGATATTTCAGAAAGAAGAAAGTGTAGAGGATACGGTTCTGAATAAACTGGAAACGGAACGGTTACATAGTGCAATTCAGCAGTTGTCGGAAATTCAGAGAAGACGATTGATGAAGTATTATTTTGAAGATAAGAATTATGAGCAGATTGCACAGGAAGAAGGCTGCTCTTTTCAAATGGTAGCAAAGTCTGTAAAAGCAGCAATCAGAAATTTGAAAAAGATTTTGAGATAGTGGGTTGAAAAATAGCATTTAAGTGAGGAAACAGGTGGAAAGAGAAATATTCTGATCCACCTGTTTCTTCTTTTGTTATGAAAAGACTGGGGAGCGGGACGAACCTTGACAAATTCATATACATTCATCAGGCACATTCCTGTTGTTATCGTGATGAGCGTAAGCCACATTAACAGATACGCCATAACACGGATTGGGTAAAGACAGCGAAATCCCACCCGTATACTTCCTTTTGGTTTTAGTTTGTATTGCCCAGACTGTTGAGCGAAAAATATCTGGTTATAACTGTCAGATTGCTTCTGGCAGGGCGATAACAGACAACAGGCATAATGATACTCCTGTCCGGTCATAAAGTCGTGTATACAAAATATTTCTTTGATGCCGCAACAAGTGAGGGCAGCTTCAGGAGATCCCTGGAGAGGAAAAATCCCAATCCCACATATTTATTTTAAATAAAATCCTGTGGAGCTGATTAGCAGTCAGCCGTCTGATGATTTCCCAATTACAAGTCGGGACGTCGGGGACAAATAGGCTTGTATTTTACATATTTAGGAATAACAACAGTTAGAAAGTCGAGAGGAGATAAAGCAAGGATGGAAGATAGAAACGTCAGGCGTGGGGATATTTATCATGCCGACCTTGATCCTGTATTTGGAAGTGAACAGGGCGGTTATCGTCCGGTGCTGGTGATTCAGAATAATATAGGAAATAAATACAGTCCGACAGTGATTGTGGCAGCAATTACTAGTAAAGAAAAAATGAAACTGCCGACACACATTGCAATTCCAGAAATCGAAGGTCTGGAAAAGGATTCTGTAGTGCTGTTAGAGCAGCTTAGAACTTTAGATAAGAGACGGTTGGAAAATTATGTATGTACGTTGAACCGGGTAGAAATGGAGAAAATCAATAAAGCAATCCGAAGAAGTACCGGGATACCGAAAATCATTGAAAAATCGTTAGTCGTGAGCCTGTGCAGAGTATGCGCAGGCAATTTTTATGATGTGCCGGGACATTATATCCGGAGGGTGAATCCAGAACAGCGATATAAGGATACTTGTATGTTTTGCAATATCAGAAAAGGATATGACTATTATATAGGAAAGAAGCGAGTGTGAGGGTAGTATATGGAGCAAGAAAAGGTACTTTTAAATGTAGAAGAAACAGCAGCTTACTTGAATCTTGGGATGACGAAAACTAGAGAATTGATGAGAGAAAATGAAAAAATATTTGTTGTCAGAATTGGCAATCGTAATTATGCACATAAGCTCTTACTCGATAAATGGCTGTTAGCACAGGTCAGAAAGTAAGTCAAGAATGCGAAACAAAAATTCGCATGTTTGTTTTGCACGTTTATGAATGGTAATTTGAAGGAGCAACAGATAAGAAGTTTTTCAGGAGGAAACAATTATGGCAAAAGCATTACCAAGAGGAGTTAGAGAGAAGAACGGTTCATATGAAGCAAGAGCGGTTGTAAACGGAATTAGAATCAATTTATATGGAACAGATCTAAACGAACTGATGGAAGAATTTGAAAAGGCAAAAGAAAATGCCAGGGATACATTGGATTATAGAAAAACCAGAATCACATTGAATGAGTGGTTTGAAGAATGGTTTTCAGAGGTAAAGCAACACCGGGTGAAAGAAACGAGTATTGCACCGATGAAAAATAATTTCAAAAGAACATTTGGTTTTTATATCGGGTCAATGAAGCTGAAAGATATTAAACCGTTGGATGTTCAGAGAGCATTAAATGCAATGGAACAGAATCAAGTATCGCACAGTGCAATGCGAGAAGCATTGGGGCGTTTAAGAGAATGCTTAGATTTTGCATTAGGAAACCAATTGATTAAAGTAAATCCATGTTTGATTGTAGAAGTACCATGGACATTTAAACAATCAAAAGAAGAAATTGCATTAACCCAGGAAGAACAGGACAATTTCCTGAGTGAGATGGAGGATAGCTGGTATAAAGAAATGTTTTATTTCATGTGTCTTACAGGTGTCCGAGTTGGAGAACTTGGTGGAATGAAATGGAGCGATATAGATTTAAAAAAGAAAGTAGTTCACGTCAGACGTTCCTTGAGTTGTAGTTATTATAATGGAGAAAAGAGAATGATGCTTGTAACTCCTAAAACGGTAAATTCAATCAGAGAGATTCCGTTTTTAGGAGAAATGGAAGAAATATTAAAAGCTCAGAGGAAAAAACAGAATAAGCTAAAAGAGGAACTGGGCAGTCGCTGGAGAAGTACGGATGATTTAAAAGATTTGGTATTTACAACAGGTATGGGAAGTCCCTGCGTCAGATATGTTGTAGAGAAAGAAATAAAAAAGGCTTTAAAGAGAATGAGAGAAAAAGAAGGAGTTCTGGCAGTACAAGAAAATAGAGAACCCAGAGAGATCAGGGACTTCCACCCACATAGTTTACGACATACGTTTGCTACAAGATGCTTTGAAAAGAAAATGGAACCGAAGGTTGTCCAGAGGTTGATGGGACATTCGAGTATCAGCATCACATTAAACATTTATACACATGTCTTGGATAATATAATGGAAGAAGAAATTAAGAAATTTGGAGTGGCGAAGACACAGACACCGGAAGAATATTATAATGAAGAAATCCGAAAAGTTAGAATTTCAGCGATGAGTCATTGTTGATTATAAAGTTGGGGAACAAAATACTCCCCAACTTTATAAAAAAGATTCCCCAAATGAGAAAAAATGAACCTGAAATCAAGCAACAAATATTCAAAAACATTCCCCAACTCAAAAACTTGGGGAACACAAAAAATCATCAGTTAGATAGAGATAGAAATTTCTTGAAAATGCTGATAAATACATAGCTGTATTATATATAAGTAGCAATACAGGAGGAATGTAATTACAAAGTTCACAAATCAGGCTGGAATGTAATTCAAAAGTCGCAAAACAGATGAACGCATAATCTTACAGTTCGCATAAGAATTTGAACCGTAATTTTATCATGTAAATCAATGAAAAACCTTGAATTTCCTATGAAAATGGGATGATTCAAGGTTTTTTTGCGTATTGGGGAATAAATTCGAGACTGTGAGAAAAAGTCTGTAAATAAGATTCTTCTATGATATGCAAGGGTGGCAAGCCTGAAAATCAGGCTTCTCACCCTTGTTTTATATATAACAGTGGTAGGGCGGTGGAATTTAAATAAAAAATTTCCGCTTTACAAATAACAGATAAAGTATTAAAATAAACAAAAAGATATCTTCAGGGCAGGGTGTGATTCCCTACCGGCGGTAGAGCCCGCGAGCCGAAAGGCATGATCCGGTGAGATTCCGGGGCCGACAGTATAGTCTGGATGGAAGAAGATGATAGTACAGTTGATTTTTGTATGAATGAATGTAGTATCAGAGCTCTGAGATGGTGATCCATTTCAGAGCTTTTTATGTAGGAAATAATCAGACATTCATTTATTGATCATATGTAACAGATCAATTCCACCCTGCAGATATTTCTGCAGGCTTTTTTTGTATTTGGCACATCGTTTTCGAAATAAATATACCACGCACTTGTCTGTGAATCCGATTGCACAGGTCTAAAAGCCTTGGCGTACCAGGCAAAGAACAGGAATAAGAAAGAAGGAATAAAAATGACGGATCAGGAATATATGCTTCGGGCGATTCAGCTGGCCAAAAAAGGAGAAGGCTGGACGAATCCCAATCCGATGGTAGGGGCAGTGATCGTAAAAGACGGAAGGATCATCGGGGAAGGCTATCATAAAAAGTATGGAGAACTTCATGCGGAACGTAATGCAATTGCTTCCCTCACAGAACCAGCAGAAGGTGCGGTGATTTATGTTACGCTGGAGCCTTGCTGTCATCATGGAAAAACACCTCCATGTACGGAAGCGATCATTGAACAGAAGATCAGAAAAGTGGTGATCGGTTCCCGAGATCCGAATCCGAAAGTGGCAGGAAAAGGTGTACAGATGTTAAGGGAAGCCGGTGTAACAGTAGTTGAAGATTTTATGAGAGAAGAATGTGATCAGCTGAATCCGGTGTTTTTCCATTATATTACTACGAAAACCCCATACGTGGTGATGAAGTATGCCATGACACTGGATGGGAAGATCGCAACGAAGACAGGAGCATCAAAATGGATCACCGGAGAAGCGGCAAGAAAAGAAGTACAGCATATGCGGCATCAGTACATGGGGATCATGGCAGGTATTGGAACTGTGCTTGCAGATGATCCGATGTTGAACGTCCGGGTAGAAGGCTGGAAAAGTCCTGTCAGGATTGTGTGCGACAGTAAGCTCAGGATCCCGCCGGACAGTCAGATCGTAAAAAGTGCGGAAAAGTACCGGACGATCGTGGCTTATGCAGATCAGAAAAATACAGAAGAAAAAATAAAAATATTACATACCATGGGAGTTGAGACCATTTACTGTCCGGGTGAAAAGGATCAGATAGACCTTAAGAAGCTGATGACAGATCTTGGAAACAGGGGTATTGACAGCATCCTCCTGGAGGGAGGCGGTACGTTAAATGACAGTGCCCTGCGAGCCGGAATTGTAAAGGAAGTACAGGCTTTTGTGGCACCAAAGCTGTTTGGTGGTGTGGCCGGGAAGACACCGGTAGAAGGTATCGGAGTTGAATTCCCGTCTGAAGCAGTAGAACTGAAATATACAGATATCTGCCAGATCGGTGAGGACATCCGGATAAGATGTCAGGTGTGTGAGAAAAAACAGGAGGAATCATGTTTACAGGAATCGTAGAAGAGAAAGGAAAAGTCCGTTATATACAGCTGACAGGAGAATCAGGGATCCTGGCAGTGAAAGCCCGGAAAGTCCTGGAAGGGACAAGGATCGGTGACAGTATTGCTGTGAATGGTGTGTGTCTGACAGTTACGTCGATCCAGCCGGACGGATTTACTGCTGATGTGATGGCAGAGACGATCAGAAGAAGCAGTCTTGGCAGTTGTAAAGCTGGAAGCCAGGTAAACCTGGAACGTGCAATGGCTGCAGATGGCAGGTTCGGGGGACACATAGTAAGCGGCCATATTGATGGGACTGGAGTGATACGTTCCATGCTCCGGGAAGAAAATGCCATCTGGGTATCGATTGAGACATCGCCACAGATCTTGCATCTGATCGTGGAAAAAGGATCCGTTTGTATTGATGGGATCAGCCTGACAGTTGCAAGGGTTGATGAAGCTGGTTTTCAGGTGTCGGTCATTCCACATACAGGAGAAGAAACCACCCTTTTGGAAAAGGTGCCGGGGGATCTGGTTAATCTGGAAAATGATGTGATCGGAAAATATGTAGAAAAATTGCTTGGCATCAGAAAAAACGAAGAAGAGAAAAAAGAATCCGGAATTACGATGGAGTTTCTTGAAGAATTCGGGTTTTAGAACAGGAGGATATACACTATGTCACAAAATTATCAGTACAACACAATTGAAGAGGCACTTAGGGATCTTAAGGAAGGAAAAATAGTTCTGGTCACAGATGATCCGGACAGAGAAAATGAGGGAGATCTGATATGTGCGGCAGAGTTTGCGACCCGGGAAAATATTAATTTCATGGCGACTTATGCAAAGGGTCTTATCTGTACACCGATGAGTGCAGAAATTGCGGCGAGATTGAACTTTCCGCCGATGGTTGCTGAGAACACGGACAATCACAGTACAGCATTTACCGTGGCAGTGGATCACGCAGATACAACCACCGGTATCTCTGCGGCAGAACGCTCCTATACCATTATGAAGTGTGTGGATGATCAGTCAAAACCGGAGGATTTCAGAAGACCGGGACATGTATTTCCGCTTATTTCCAGAAAAGGCGGGGTTCTGGTACGAAATGGCCATACGGAGGCAACAACAGATCTTATGAGACTTGCCGGACTGAAAGAATGCGGCGTGTGCTGTGAAGTTATGAAAGAAGATGGCACTATGATGCGTACATCACAGCTATGGGAAATGGCAAAAGAGCATAACCTTACATTTATTACGATTCGTGATCTGCAGGATTATATAAGAATACATGAAAAGCATGTAAAGGAGGAAGCAGCTGCAAACCTCCCAACGCAGTACGGTGATTTTAAAATGTATGGCTATATCAATGACATTACAGGAGAGCATCATCTGGCACTGGTAAAAGGTGATCTAGGAGATGGTGAGGATGTGCTTTGCCGTGTACATTCGGAGTGCCTGACAGGAGATGCATTCGGATCGCTCAGATGTGACTGCGGCCTGCAGCTGCAGACAGCGATGCGCCAGGTAGAGGCGGAAGGCAGAGGGATCATTCTGTATATGAGACAGGAAGGCAGAGGGATCGGACTGATCAATAAGATCAAAGCCTATGCGCTTCAGGAACAGGGATATGATACCGTGGAGGCTAATGTGAAGTTAGGGTTTGCACCGGATCTCAGAGAGTACTGGGTTGGGGCGCAGATACTGTCAGACCTTGGTGTGAAATCATTAAGATTACTGACCAATAACCCGGATAAAGTCTATGGGCTTGGTGAATTTGGGCTGAAGATCAATGAGAGAGTACCATTGGAGATTCCGGTACAAAAGTATGACCGGAAGTATATGAAGACGAAGCAGGAAAAGATGGGTCATATTTTTAAAGAAATAAATTTATAAAAAACAGCAAATAGCAGGAGGAAGAAAAAATGAGACAGATCAATTTAGTAGAAGGAAAAGTAGTAGCACCGGAGGGAATGAAAGTTGGTATCGTGGCAGCGAGATTCAATGAGATCATTGTGAATAAATTATTGGGAGGGGCAGTCGACGGACTGGTAAGACATGGAGTAGAAGAAGAGAATATTACTGCAGCATGGGTGCCGGGAGCATTTGAGATTCCGCTTACAGCACAGAAAATGGCACAGTCCGGAAAATATGATGCAGTTATCTGCGTGGGAGCTGTCATCCGTGGAGATACTTCACATTATGATCTGGTGTGCAATGAATCTGCCAAGGGGATCGCACAGGTTGAACTTGCAACAGGGATTCCGGTCTTATTCGGAGTGATCACGACTGAGAATATCGAGCAGGCTATTGCGCGTGCAGGAAGCAAAGCGGGAAATAAAGGCTATGACTGTGCGTTATCTGCGATCGAGATGGTCAATCTGATGAAGCAGCTCTAATAGATAGGGAAATAAATGATGACAAAAACGATCATATTCGATTATGATGGAACGATCCATCATACCCTTGGAATCTATGAACCGGCATTTCGCGAAACCTATCAGTGGCTGACAGAACAGAAGGCTGCAGAAGAACGGGAGATAGGCTCGGCGGAAATTGCCGGCTGGCTGGGATTTAACAGTAAGGAGATGTGGAATACATTTTTGCCGGAGCTGGATCAGAGCTATAAAGAGCAGGCGAGCAGGATGGTAGGAGAACTGATGGTCAGACAGATCAGGAAGCATAAGGCAGTGTGGTATCCGGGAGCAGAGGAGATGCTTACAGCCTTGAAGAACCGGGGATATCATCTTGTGATCTTAAGTAACTGTAAAGCTTCCTATCGTGAGGCGCATTGGAAGGAATTTGGGATGGAACGATGGTTCGATCATTTTTATGACTGCGAATCGTATGGATTCCGTCCAAAGACAGAAATTGTGCAGGAAATCATCCGGGAATATACAGGCCCTTATCTGGTGGTCGGAGATAGGAGGCAGGATCTGGAATGTGCCAGAGCCTGCAAAAGCCCATTTATAGGATGCCTGTATGGATATGGTGAGAGCGGGGAGCTGAACGGAGCAGATCGTCTTGCGGAACATATAGAGGATATACCACAGTTGGTGATATGAGGATGAGTTCAGCTTTATCCGAAAGTAGAAGCTGTACACTGACAGAAGGCATAGGACTGACGGGAACGGCATAAATATTATAAAAATCCGAAGGATCCTAAAATATGATTTCCCTCAGTCTATGTATGATCGTAAAAAATGAAGAAGCAGTTCTTGAGAGGATCTTGAAGCCGGTTTCTCAGGTGATGGATGCGATCCTGATCGCAGATACCGGTTCTTCAGACAGAACAAAAGAGATCGCGGAGCAGTATACGTCGCAGGTGTTTGATTTTCCCTGGTGTGATGATTTTTCTGCTCCGCGTAATTTTCTTCTGGAAAAAGTCCGCACCGATTACTGGATGTGGCTGGATGCGGATGATGTCCTAGATGAAGAAAATCTGGAAAAACTGAAGAGTCTTAAAGAAACTCTGGATCCCGGAACAGATGTTGTAATGATGGAATATGCGGCAGGGTTTGACCAGAGCGGGAGAACAACATTTTCTTATTTTCGGGAGCGGATAATGAAAACATCCAGAAATTTCAGATGGAATGGGGCAGTTCATGAAACTGTGATTCCGGAGGGAAATATCATTTATTCAGATGTGGTGATCCGGCACCGGAAATGTGGAAAAGGTGATCCGGACCGTAATCTTCGCATTTATGAAAAAATGCTGGCAGGAGGAGAAACGCTGGAACCCAGACATCAGCTTTATTATGGGAGAGAACTGTATTATCATCAGCGTTATCCGGAGACAGAGACTGTGTTGGTGGAGTTCCTGAAAAATCCGTCCGGATGGCTGGAAAATAAGATCGATGCCTGTTTTGTACTTGGACAGTGCTACCGGAAAATGGGAGAAAAAAAGTACGCACTGGAAGCTTTTCTGTACAGTCTGACTATGGATGTGCCGAGGGCGGAAATCTGCTGTGAGGTCGGTAAGATCTTTCTGGAAAGAGAGCTGCCCAGACAGGCTGCCTACTGGTACGGGCAGGCGCTCACTGTGCCTTCAGATAAGAAAAAGGGTGGATTTTTTATGGCTGAGTATCATGGGTTTGTGCCATATATGCAGCTTTGCGTTTGTTATGATAAAATGGGATGCCCGGAGCAGGCATTCTTTTTTCATAAGAAAGCGATGGAACTGAAGCCGGAAGATCCGGGAGTATTGTATGACCAGAAATATTTCCGGGAAAAATATGGTCTGGCATAAAAGAAAAGATATCTTTATTATATTTTTCTGGCAGGGTACAAGCTTGCGGGGATCCTATGCACAGGTAAAAGCTGTTGTCATATACTGTAGGGAAAGTTATTTTCCTATGAGGTGATCGAAGAATGCTGTTCAGGCATCGAAAACGTAAGGAAATGGAAATGCAGCAGGACAGTCATGAGGATTTGTCCTGTATGTCCTGTTATGGAAATCATAGTTCCTGTGGATGTGACAGATGTGGAACAAGAGGCTGCCCAGGCCCTGTGGGACCTACAGGACCAACCGGTCCCAGAGGCTGTCCGGGAGTTCCGGGTCCTATGGGTCCTCAGGGACCGCAGGGGGAACCGGGAATACAGGGATATACGGGAGCCACTGGTCCGGCTGGAGCAACGGGTCCAGCGGGAGTCATCGGTCCGACGGGAGCAACAGGAGCCACCGGTCCTGCAGGAGTAACAGGTCCGACGGGAGCCACGGGTCCAGCGGGAGCAATGGGAGCGACAGGAGCAACAGGAGCCACTGGTCCAGCGGGAACGACGGGGGTAACAGGTCCGGCTGGTGCGATCGGAGCCACCGGTCCAGCAGGTCCAACAGGAGCAACAGGAGCCACTGGTCCTGCAGGAGCAGCCGGAGCCACCGGCCCTGCCGGAACAGTAACCCCGGCAGCTGCTGTTGGAAATGCAACAACGGTAGATGATATTGTAGAGGATTTTAATGCACTTCTTGCAAACCTTCGTGATGCAGGACTCCTGGAAAGATAGTGAAATGATAAACACACGTTACTGTGCGGCTGCGTATTTTATGCAGCCGCTGTATATTCTCCATAAAAATATTTCATTGTAGCTTTCTGACGAAAGGTGCTATAATATTTTTGTCTAAGTATGATTATGGGGGATGAAATCGTGAAAAAAAACAAGTATGAGATCGATATGTGCAATGGGTCGATCATGGACAAGCTGATTTCGTTTTCACTGCCGCTGATGCTGTCCGGTATCCTGCAGCTGATGTTCAATGCAGTGGATATCGTGGTAGTGGGACGTTTCAGCGGAAGTGAGGCGCTGGCGGCAGTAGGCTCCACTACCGCACTGATCAATGTGTTTACCAACCTTTTTATCGGGATTTCTCTTGGTGCCAATGTGCTGGCAGCCAGATTTTATGCTGCCGGTAAGGATGAAGAAATGTCAGAAACAGTACATACATCGATCCTGCTGGCTCTGATCAGCGGGATCATCATGGCAGTTCTGGGAGTAATCTTTGCCAGAATCTGCCTGGAGCTGATGGATACGCCGGAGGATGTGATCGATCTTTCTACTCTTTATATGCGTATCTATTTTCTGGGAATGCCGTTTTTTATGCTGTATAACTATGGCGCAGCAATTCTGCGTGCAGTGGGAGATACCAAGCGGCCGTTGGTCTTTTTGATCATTTCCGGTTGTGCCAATGCGCTTCTGAACCTGTTTTTTGTGATCATTTGTCATTTAAGTGTGGCAGGTGTCGGAATCGGAACCGTGATTTCTCAGCTGATCTCCTGTATCCTTGTTCTCCGATGCCTGTATCAGACAGAGGGAAGCTATCAGCTGCGTTTTTCGAGTCTGTCCATAAATATGGAATATCTGAAACAGATCTTTCAGGTAGGGCTTCCAGCAGGAATCCAGAGTACAGTGATCAATTTTTCCAATGTGCTGCTCCAGTCCTCTGTAAATTCTTTTGGCTCCATTGCAATGGCAGGATATACGGCAGCAAACAATATCTTCGGATTTCTGTATGTGTCTGTAAATTCAGTTACCCAGGCCTGCATGAGCTTTACCAGTCAGAATTATGGTGTGCGAAAACCGAAACGTATGGACCGGGTGCTTGTTGACTGTATGATCCTGTCCTTTGTCGTATCCTTTGCCATGGGCTGTGGTGCATACTTTTTCGGTCCGCAGCTTCTGAAGATCTATACGGAAGACCCTAAGGTTATCCAATGCGGAATGGAGATTCTTGTCTATACCACAGTTACCTATTTCCTTTGCGGACAGATGGATCTGTTTCCGGGAGCACTGCGCGGAATGGGACGCTCCGGTGTCCCCATGATCCTGTCGATCATCGGAACCGTCGGACTCCGGATCGTGTGGATATTCGGAATTTTCCCGGCACACAGATCATTGAAGGTACTGTTTATTTCCTACCCGGCATCCTGGATCCTTACGATCATCATGCAGGTGACCTGTTTCTGGTTTGTAAGGCGGAAAGTTCACAGGCAGCTTCTGGGAGAGACTGCAGAATAAAAACGAATACACAGAATATCAGAAAAAGCGGATAGAATTCCGCTTTTCTGTGTTTACGGGGAAAATAAAACAGGTCAACTCATGTCCATTTTGCAAACAGGAGACATTGGAGCTGGAAAATAAAGAATATGGAGGAAACATGGAATTATTAAAACCTGATTATTACGACGAATTTACCTGTATTGCAGACAAATGCACCATCAGCTGCTGCAGGGAATGGAAGATCAACATAGATGATGAAACCTACAGAAACTGGAAAACCATCCAGCCGCCGTCAGAGGTGCCCGGACACAGAAGCTGCCTGCAGGCCTATACCATGAAAAAGGACGGCAGCCGGATCATGAAGATGACGGAAGAGCACGATTGTCCTTTTCTTGCAAAGAACAGACTGTGCTATCTGGTAAGTGCTTATGGGGATTCGATGCTTTCAGAGACCTGCCAGATTTTTCCAAGGGAGATCCATGAATTTCAGGATCATAAGGAAGCGACCATGATGCCCTGTTGCCCGGCTGTCCTGGACATCTGGAAGGAGAAGAAAAGAATCGCTTTTCCGGAAACTCCAAAAGAAAAGGAACAGCCGCTTTTTCTTGTGCGCCGGAAGGTTATGGATCTTATAATGGATCCTGAAAAAACACCGGAGGAAATCCTTCTTGAAAGTTTTTATGTTCTGAAGGAACTTCACTGGAACATGCCGCTTACCACAGAGCTTGTGGAAGATTATTTTTCAGAGAAAACGATTCGCCAACTGGAACATGCTATTAATGAAATAGAGCTGCCTGTTCTGGATACCATGGACGAATGCAATGAACTTTTGCAGGACCTGGCTGTAAATTACCGGAAAGAGGGACTTTACCGGAAATATCTGGAGCCGGTGATGGAGCTTGCGGAGGAATTGTCCGAAGAATATGAGGAAGAGGAACTGGTGGAAGCCCGGGAGGATTTTTATCGGAAATTTCGTGTATATGAAGACCTTCTCCGGAGCTTTCTTGCCAACGAAGTATATTCAGATCTTCTGACACCGGAGGGAGATTTGGAAGATGCCCTGGTCCATATGCAGTGGATCGGTATGGAATATGCCACCATCCGCCAGGCTGTTTTTCTTCGGTGGCAGAAAGATGGACGGGGATCTCTTCCCTACGAAACACTCCGGGATTATATGGTAGTGATCTCCAGAATGACCGGATATGAGGAAGACGATATCCGGGAATATCTTGAGAACAGTTTTGAAGAGCTTCTGTGGGAGTGGGGATATTTTGCGCTGATCACAGGGAAATGACTTTATAACTTAAAGTTATATTAAGTA
>NZ_JAMOYY010000058.1:0-13360 GCF_023669475.1 Blautia sp. MB18-30
GCATACGGGAACAGTATAAATATAGCTTGTGGACACTGTGTAAGACATTGCAGTACCGTAAGGTGTTTGCCAATGCAGTAGTGGGAGAAGCAAGAATCCCCCTGCTTTAGCTGTGGGGAGTGTCAAAAAACATTGCTTTACAAGAAGAATAAAAAAGCATATAATTCTTTTATAATATATTTAATAAAAGAGGGTAAGAAAACGGAAAATAAAGATAAAAAAAATATAACAAGAAAAAGAATAATTAATTATGTGCTGAACAATCATGTTACATCCAAGGCGGGAATCGCAAAAGAGTTAAACTTGAGTATGCCGACTGTGTTAGCAAATGTGAATGACTTGTTAGAAAAAATGGTGTTGGAAGAAACTGGGGAATATGCTTCGACCGGTGGAAGAAAGGCAAAAAGTATAGGGATTAATAAGTCATACTGTCATGCAATGGGAATTTTGATTACAGCGAATCATATAGAAATGGTATTAGTAAATCTTGGAGATGAGATTATAAAAAAAGATCGCATCCGTTTAAAATTTACGGCAGAATTATCCTATTGTACAGAAGTGGCACAAAAGGTCAAAACTTTTCTTGAAGGCGAATTATCGAAGGATACGCTACTTGGGATTGGAGTGGCGATTCCGGGAATTATTGATCAGAAAGAACGGATCGTTTTAAAATCCCATGCTTTAGGTATAGAGAATTATAGTCTGCGCTTTTTAGAGCAGGCTTTGGAAATTCCAGTATATTTTGAAAACGATGCTAATGCTGCAATGCTTGCAGAAAAAAAGCAAAAGTATCCAAATGCGATATATCTGTCTTTGAACCACACCTTAGGAGGCGCATTCTGCATAGATGGAAAGCTGTTTCGAGGGCAGAACCAGAAAGCAGGTGAGTTTGGTCACATGATACTCGTTCCCGGTGGAAGAAAGTGTTATTGTGGTAAATCAGGATGTGCAGATGCATATTGTGCTGCAAGTGTACTGACACAAGATAACAGGCAGTCACTGGATGCATTTATGGAAAAAATTGAAAGTGGTGATGAAAAAAATTTGCAGACATGGAATGAGTATCTGGATCATCTTGCTGTTTTGATATCAAATCTGCGGATGGCATATGATATGGATATTATACTCGGAGGTGATGTGGGAGGTGTATTGTCAGATTATATGATACCACTGGGAGAAAAAGTGATGGCATATAATGGCTTTGAGCATGATGTTTCATACTTAAAAAATTGTTCGTATAAGAAAGAAGCGTCGGCTGTTGGAGCCGCGAAATACTTTTTTACAAAACATATGGCAGAATTGTAAATTTTTTGAACGCAGATAAGCAGTCCACCGCATCTGGTGCGCAGGGCGTCAAGCGTTGGGTAAGGGGATGTTCACTCTGTTGGAGTTAAAAGCTCCCACTGACAGGTTGCAAAGTGAATGCAGATGTCCGCTTTATATGTGTGAAAAACGAGAAGTTGTGTAAAATTAGAAAAAGATATTATAGTAAAAAACGGAAAGAAAACAGTAACTACGGTTTCCTTTCCGTTTTTTTTTATGTTAATTATGAAAAATATACAAAAAATATATTTTGAAATTATGAAATATATAAAAATATGAAAAAACATATTGACAAATTGTGTTTACATGGTAATAATATAATTACTTTGATAAAACATTTTATAAAACATAAAACAAAATAACATAAAAAAGGAGAAAACAGTTATGTTACAGCAGGTAATGACAAATCCAGGAGAAATTATTTTCAGAGAGGTTCCGGTTCCGGAGGTAAAGGAAAATCAGGTGTTGGTAAAGATTATGAATATTGGTGTTTGTGGATCAGATATTCATGTTTATCATGGAAAACATCCGTTTACAAAATATCCGGTAACACAGGGACATGAGGTTTCCGGTGAGATTACAGAACTTGGAAAAAATGTCACAGAGTTTCATGTGGGACAGAAGGTGACGATAGAGCCTCAGGTATATTGTGGACATTGCTATCCATGTCGTCATGGAAAGTATAATCTCTGTGAGGAATTAAAAGTAATGGGATTTCAGACGACAGGAACAGCATCTGAGTATTTTGCAGTGGATGCATCGAAAGTAACACCTATTCCAGAAGATATGTCCTATGAAGAAGGAGCTATGATCGAACCTCTTGCTGTGGCAGTTCATGGTGTAAAACAGATGGGCGATGTGGCTGGCATGAATATTGCAGTCCTTGGAGCAGGACCGATTGGAAATCTCGTGGCACAGGCAGCAAAAGGAATGGGGGCAGCGAAAGTGATGATCACAGATATCAGTGATCTTAGACTGGCAAAGGCAAAAGAATGTGGAATTGATGTGTGTGTGAATACCCAAAATAAAGACTTCGGTGAGGCAATGATCGAAGCATTTGGACCGGATAAGGCAGATGTGATCTACGACTGTGCCGGAAACAATATCACAATGGGACAGGCAATTAAATATGCAAGAAAAGGAAGCACGATCGTACTGGTGGCTGTTTTTGCAGGAATGGCAGAAGTAGATCTTGCAGTGGCAAATGACCACGAACTTGACATTAAGAGCACGATGATGTACCGCCATGATGATTACATAGATGGAATCAGACTGGTAAATGAGGGTAAAGTTCATTTGAAACCGCTCATCTCAAAGACATTTGCTTTTAAAGATTATCTGAAGGCATACCAGTATATTGATGATAACCGCGAGACAACGATGAAAGTAATTATCAACGTCAGTGAAAAGTGAGGAGTTCGTATGGAAAATAAATATGGAATTGTCGGAGTTGCCCATGTCGGGCTTCCGACAAACGATTTGCAGAAAACAGTTGAGTTTTATAAGAGTCTTGGATTTGAAGTAATTATGCAGTCTTATAATGAAAAAGCAGGGGAAAAAGTGGCATTTTTGCAGATAAAAAATTACTGTATAGAGACTTTTGAAAATGGGCAGGCGGCAATGTCAGACGGTGCATATCAACATGTTGCACTTGATGTGGAAGACATTGAAAGTATGTATCAGAAAATTTGCAATGAAAAATACACAATTATTACAGACGGAATCGAAGAACTGCCATTTTGGGAAAATGGTGTGAAGTTTTTTATGATCAAGGGACCAAATGAGGAAAGAATAGAGTTCTGTCAGAAACTCTGATAAAAATAGGAGGGACATATGGGAAGCGAAAACAAAAATGGAAAAGTACCGCTGATCAGTAAGATTGCATATGGGTTTGGTGATGTCGGATGTAATTTCAGCTGGATGTTCGTCAGTAATTTTCTGATGATATTTTATACAGACGTGTTCGGAATCAGTATGGCGGCTGTGTCAGCACTTATGCTTTTTTCAAGATTCTGGGATGCAATCAATGATCCAATCGTCGGGGGACTTACGGATAAAACAAAATCGAGATGGGGACGGTACCGTCCATGGCTGTTAGTAGCGGCACCAATTACAGCGCTTCTTCTTGTTATGACATTCTGGGCAAGACCCGACTGGCCGCAGAATGGAAAGATCATTTATATGGTAATTACATATTGTCTGCTGGTTTTGGGGTATACCTGTGTGAATATTCCATATGGAACCTTGTGTGGTGCTATGACACAGGATATTGATGAACGTGCAAAAATAAATACATCCCGTTCGGTTGCAGCGATGATTGCAATTGGTGTGTTAAATATTATCACAGTTCCGCTGCTCAGCAAATTCGGCAGTCACAGTGCAAAGACAGGATATCTGACGGTGGCGGTCATATATGGATGTATTTTTACAGCCTGTCATTTCTTCTGCTTTGCGAAGACGAAAGAGGCAGTGATTACTCCGGAAAAAGAAAAAATTTCTGTAAAGATACAGTTGAAAGCAGTCATGCAGAACAGACCATATCTTCTTGCATTGGCAGGACAGATATTATTTGGATTTACATTATATGGTAGAAATGCAGATATTCTGTATTATTTTACATATGTGGAAGGGAATGCCTCCTACTACACAACTTATTCGATGTGCATCATTATTCCTTCTATCATCGGGGCAGCCTGTTTTCAACCATTATTCCGCAAGTTGAATAACAAAGGAAGAACAGCATCTCTCTTTGCTTTATTTACAGGAATTTCCATGTTGTCTATGTTTTTCTTCAATGCCAAAGAATCACCAGCTATTTTTTATGCATTATCTGGTCTCACACAGTTTTTCTTCTCTGGATTTAATACCGCAATCTATGCAATTATTCCAGACTGTGTGGAATATGGGGAGTGGAAAACCGGACTTAGAAATGACGGTTTTCAGTATGCATTTATTTCACTTGGAAATAAAATCGGAATGGCAGTTGGAACAGCACTTTTAGCAGGATTACTTGGAAAATATGGTTATATTGCAAATCAGACACAAAATGCAATTGTACTTTCAATTATGAAGCATGCATTTACGACGATTCCGGGTGTACTGTGGATTGTGACTGCGGTTGTATTATTTTTCTACCGGTTAAATAAAAAACGTTATAACGAGATTGTAGAGGAACTAAAAAATGGAAGAAAAAGTTGATATCGTGGCATTGGGAGAATTGCTTCCTATGATCCAAATTATCGCTCGTCTCTTTGGAAGAGCAAAGAGTATGCAGTGAAAAAAATGAGATCTGTCATAGAATTGGTAGATGTCATGAAGGTATCAGATGAAGAGAGTACTCTGTTGACAGAGGCGAAGAGTTATGAGCAGGCTGCAGATCAACTCCTTGCCATGGGACCAAAGCTGGTTGCTATTACATTGGGAGAACAGGGCGTTCTTATGGCAACAAAAAGCAGAAAAGAAATCATCAAAGCATTTCAGACACATGCGGTCGACACGACTGGGGCAGGTGATTCATTCTGGGGAGGCGTATTATGCAGTATCCTTTCTATGAATAAGAATGTTGAAAAAATGGAATGGGAAGAAATCAAAAAGTGTGCTGTTTTGGGAAATGCAGTTGCTGGATTGTGTGTGCAAAAGAGAGGCGGAATCCCTGCGATTCCGACGAAAGAGGCAGTGCTTGGATTTATGCAGAAATAATGAATGTATATGAACAAACTCGGGGCTGTAAAATTCACGATTTATTAATCGTTAAAGCATCAGCCCCGTGTTTTTCTGTCGGAGTATTATTCAGTTTTTATCTCTCCATCATACTGATAGACTCAATTCCGACACTTCCGCCGCGGACAACTTCGATATGTTTGAACTCTTCTTTGATAAGCTTGATGACCGCGTCATTTTTGGTTGCGGTCTGGACGAATTCCAGAAGGAGGCTGTCTTTTCCATAGTCGATGACACGTGCCTTGAAAGTCTCAGCAATCTGGAAAAGTTCTACTTTATCTTCCGGGGAGCAGCCCTTTACCTTGATGTAAAGGATCTCCTTCATTCGAACGAACACGTCTGTAAAATCAATAACCTTGATCACTTCGATCATACGGTTCAGCTGTTTTTTGATCTGCTCAAAGGTTTCATCATCGCTGACTGTGGCGATGGTCATTCTGGAAACTGTTGGGTCCTCCGTGGTTCCAACTGTAAGACTGTCCAGGTTATAGGACTTTCCGGAGAAAAGACCGGAAATCTTGGAAAGAACACCGACCTGGTTTTCAACGTAGAGAGAGATCCATCTTTTTTTCATTCCTTTATCCATCATTCATTCCTCCTAACAACCCATGATCAGATCAGCCAGGGTGCCGCCCGGCTTGACCATCGGGTAAACCATTTCCTCCGGATCAATGATAAATTCGATGATCGTAGGAGTTTTTGTATTCTTCTTAGCCTCTTCGAAAGCAGCCGCAATCTGATCCTTCTCAGTTACGCGGATACCCTTTGCCCCATAGCTCTCTGCGAGACGGATGAAATCCGGTGTGTATTCCGGATATTCCTGACCGTCTGTGCGGCGGGAGAGTGCACCGGCCTTCAGATTTGTCATGGCGTAACGTTTTCCGTAGAAAAGCTTCTGCCACTGGCGGACCATTCCGAGATATTCATTATTAAAGATACAGCAGATGATCGGAAGCTCCTCCAGAACTGCGGTAGCCAGCTCCTGAATGTTCATCTGCATGCCGCCGTCACCGGAAACGGAGATGACCGGTGTATCCGGATTACCAATCTTGGCACCGATAGCACCTGGAAGGCCATAACCCATGGTTCCAAGTCCACCTGACATGATCAGCTGACGGTTCTCGGTGATGTCTGCATACTGGCTCACCAGCATCTGATGCTGACCTACATCGGTAACAAGAATGGCCTTGTCAAACTGGCGGTTGATCTCGCCGATGATATCCAGCGGTCCCATAATACCACGGTCTTTCATGGTAAGAGGATGCTCTTCCTTCCATTCCTGGATCTGCTTCAGCCATTTGCCGGTATTACAGTCCTGTACATATTCATTCATTTTTGTTATTGCCTCTTTTGCATCGGCAACGATGGGGATGTCTACATGGATATTTCTGGAAATGGAAGCGGTGTCAATATCGATGTGGACGATCTGTGCATGTGGGGCAAATTCATGGAGCTTGCCTGTGATACGGTCGTTAAAACGGGTTCCGATGGAAAACAGAAGATCGCATTCATTCACGGCCATATTTGCGGCATAAGCGCCGTGCATACCGAGATTTCCGATAAACAGAGGGTTCTTTGTGGAAATGGCGCCACGTCCCATAACGGTTGTGACAACCGGGATCTGAGTTTTCTCAACAACCTGGGTGAAAATCTCCTGCGCGCGGGAAATGATCACACCGCCGCCAGCAAGAAACAGAGGTTTTTTGGCCTTCTGCAGCATTTTGAGGGCACGCTTCAGCTGTCCGATATGCACGCTGGTGTTAGGCTTGTAGCCGCGGATATTGACGGTCTTCGGATACTCAGCACTTCCCAGCTCGGCCATTACATCCTTTGGAAGGTCGATGAGAACCGGGCCTGGGCGTCCGGTGCGTGCGATATAGAAGGCTTCCTTGATGATACGTCCAAGATCCTCACGGTTGCGGACGGTAACACCGTATTTTGTGATGCTTCTGGTGATTCCGACAATATCAACCTCCTGGAACGCATCGTTTCCGATGAGGTGACGGGCAACCTGTCCGGTAAAGCATACAAGCGGAACACTGTCATAGTTGGCAGTTGCAAGACCTGTAACAAGGTTGGTAGCTCCGGGACCGCTGGTAACGAGACATACGCCAACCTTTCCGGTAGTTCTGGCATAGGCATCTGCTTCGTGTACAAGGGCCTGCTCGTGACGCGGCAGGATGATGTCAATGCCGCTCTGTTTATATAATTCATCGCTGATATCGATGGTGCAGGCACCAGGATAGCCGAACAGAACATCAACGCCTTCTTCTTTCAAGGCTTTTACAAGCAATTTGTTTCCGGAAATCTGTTTCATGAATTGGTTCCCTCCTTTGATGATGTGAAAAGTTAAGCAGATAAGGGCTGCCGCGAGAAATTTTTCCAATAAAAAAGTCCCGGCATATCTGATAAAATATGCTCAGGACGGATGATTCCGCGGTACCACCTGTTTTCAGAGGTAAAACTCTGCTCTCTGCCAGTACAAAATTATACTGCCTCCCTGTAACGTGGGAATGACGATGAAGCCTACTGCATGAAGATCCATGGTTCAGTCCACTGCTCGAGGGCTACTTCCACAGTTCAGTCACGAAGATTCTCACCGGCCATCTTCTCTCTGTGCATCCGGAGACTGTGTACTACTCCCTGTCATTGCATTTAGTAAATATGGATAAAAATTTTCTATCATTATAATATAAAATATCGGAACTGTCAATTAGAAATCCTGATGGCTCAACGGGTGAGCCGGGGATTACGATAACAGTTCCGATATGGATGATATTAAGTATTAAATATTTTTTCGGTACATCAGCTGTTTCTTGTTACGGAGCTGGAGCCTGCTTACTCAGGATTCGGTATTATCCCGTGTTTCAGGATCTTTTTCCGGAAGGTAGACATGCACTTTCTCGATACGGTTTTTATCCAGCTTTTCTACGATCAGACGGATTCCGTCCTCTGTGATCACTTCGTCACCGGCAACAGGCAGACGATCCAGATGTTCGATGATAAATCCACCCAGGGAATCATAATCCTCGGAATCCAGTTCCGTATCCAGATGATCATTTACGTCATCCAGATGCATGGAACCTTCGATGATATATTCCCGGTCGGAAATCTTCTGGACAAGCTCGTCCTCCTTCTCATCGTATTCGTCATGGATCTCACCCACGATCTCCTCCAGGATATCCTCCAGTGTGATCAGTCCGGCCATATCACCGTATTCATCCAGCACAATGGCAATGTTGAAGGTGGAGTCCTTCATTTCCACAAGAAGATCGGAAATGCTTTTTGTTTCGTAAGTGAAATGCGGCTTTCGGAGGAAATGATCGATAACAAATTCCTCATTTTTGTCGTAAAGAAGAAGATCCTTCATGTTGATGATTCCCACAATGTTGTTCTGGCTGTCCTTATAAACCGGCAGACGCGTGAACTTATCCTCGCGGAAAATATCGATCAGCTCATCATAGGTGGATTCCACATCCGCAAAGGTAACATGTACTCTTGGAACCATGATATCCTTGGCTGTGGCATCTCCAAGATCAAACACATTGTAGATCATTTCTTTTTCGTCGGATTCAATGACACCGTCCTCATGGCTGACGTCCACGATGGTACGAAGCTCCTCCTCGGTCATGGCCTTGCTGGCTGCATCCGGATCCACACGCATCAAGCGCATCACACCTCTTGAAAAGAGATTGATGATAAAGATCACCGGTGTCATGATGGTCATAAGAAATTTAAAGACCGGGATATAGCGGAGGGTGATCTTTTCAGAGTTAATGGTTGCGTAGTTCTTGGGGGTGATCTCACCGAAGATCAGGATCAGAACCGTCAGGATCACCGTCACGATGCTGACCATATAGCCGCCAAAGCTGTATGCAAGTGTGGTTGCAAGGGAAGAAGCCGAAATGTTCACAATGTTGTTTCCGATGAGAATCGCACTGAGAAGCTTGGGCGTCTGGTTCTCCAGGATATCGAGAGCCATGGCTGCACGCTTGTTTCCTTCGTCTGCAAGAGAGCGGAGACGGATCTTGTTTACCGACATCAGCGCGGTTTCGTTAGATGAGAAAAAGGCTGACAATGCCAGCAGAATAAGTAATATGATTATCTGGTAAGTGTCGCTAGGGTCCACTTTCAATATTCACTCCTTTAAAAATAAGATTATTTGGTTAAAAATATACAGATACTCCCACATTATATACGTTTTACTGGATTTTGGCAAGAGCCGGACCGGTACAGCGCATATAGATATATGGAAAAAATACGAAAATAAGTCTGCTTCTTGACAAAAGAGTAAGTTCAGACTAACATATATGTATATTCATATATAAAGAAGAACGGTATAGGAATGGAAGGAGAGGTTTATGTTTCTGGAGATAAAAGGAATCAAAAAATCCTTCGGGGCAGGAGAGAGCCATGTAGATGTTCTGAAGGGAATCGATCTTGAGATTGAAAAGGGAGAATTTTGTGTGCTTCTGGGGCCGTCCGGTTCCGGGAAATCCACGCTGCTAAACATTATTGGCGGCATTGACGGAGCGGATGCAGGAAGCATTACCATTCAGGGAGAACAGCTGGAGGATATGAAGGAAAAGAAGCTTTCCCTCTACCGCAGAAAACATCTGGGATATATTTTTCAGATGTATAATCTGATCCCCAATCTGACTGTGAGGGAGAATATTGAAGTTGGTGCTTATTTAAGTGACAGACCGCTGGATGTGGATGAACTGCTGGAGACACTGGGACTTTATGAACATCAGCGGAAGCTTCCGAACCAGCTTTCGGGAGGTCAGCAGCAGAGAACTGCTATTGGACGTGCCATTGTAAAAAATCCGGATATCCTGCTTTGTGATGAGCCTACCGGCGCTCTGGACTACAACACCTCCAAGGAAATCCTGAAGCTGATCGAAACAGTCAATCACAAATACGGAAATACTATAGTCATGGTTACTCATAACGATGCCATCAAGGATATGGCAGACCGTGTGGTAAAGCTTCGTGACGGGATGATCCGCAGAAACTATCAGAATGAGCAGAAGATTCCGGCTGCTGACCTGGAATGGTAAGGGGGCATTATGAAGAATCCTTTACGTAAACGTATCCCCAGGGAACTGAAGGGGGAATTTGGAAAATATCTGGTGGTTTTCCTGCTGATGGTATTGACCATCGGGTTTGTGTCCGGCTTTCTGGTAGCCGATGGAAGCATGCTGAAGGCTTATAATGAGAGCTTTGATAAATATAACATCGAAAACGGAAATTTTCGTACTGCGGAAAAGATTTACAGTTCTCAGTGGAAGGATATTGAAGCTGCCGGTGTTAAGCTTTATGAGAACTACTATATAGAAGAAGATCTGGATAACGGAAGCACCATGCGTTTTTTTAAAAACCGTGAGAAGGTGAATAAGGTCTGCCTGATGAAGGGAGAAATGCCGTCAGGGCAGGGCGAGATCGCCATTGACCGTATGTATGCGGATAACAACAGTCTTAAGGTAGGAGATACTCTGATCAGAGGTGAAAAATCCTGGAAGATCACAGGCCTGGTGGCACTTTCGGATTACAGTGCCCTGTTTCAGAATAATAATGATTCCATGTTTGATTCTGTAAAGTTTGGTGTGGCGATCGTAACTCCGGAGGAATTTGAAAACCTGGATCAGGAAAAGCTCCGGTACAATTATGCATGGATATATGATCATCAGCCAAAGAACGAAAAAGAGGAGAAGAAGTTTTCCGAAAATCTCATGGAAGACATTGGCAAAGTGGTAGCTCTGGAAACCTTTGTCCCACGTTATCTTAACCAGGCGATCATTTTCACCGGTGATGATATGGGCGGAGACAGGGCAATGGTCATCACGCTTCTTTATATTGTGATCGTGATCATGGCTTTTGTGTTTGGAATTACCATCAGCAATACGATCCGAAAGGAAGCCGGTGTTATCGGTACGTTACGTGCATCCGGTTATACCAGACGGGAGCTGATCCTTCATTATATGACGCTTCCGGTTCTGGTCACGCTGGCCGGTGCCCTGATCGGAAATATTCTTGGATATACCGTATTTAAGGGGGTATGTGCAGACATGTATTACGGGAGCTATAGTCTGCCGACTTATGTGACCGTATGGAATGCAGATGCCTTTCTTCTGACAACTGTAGTTCCGGTCATCATTATGATACTGATCGATCATGCGGTGCTCAGGTACCGCCTGCAGCTTTCGCCTCTGAAGCTTCTGCGAAGGGATTTTTCTGGTAAAAAACAGAAACGTGCAGTGTATTTAAGCCCGAAGATAGGAATTTTTTCCAGGTTTCGCCTCCGGGTGATCTTTCAGAATGTCAGCAGTTATCTGGTGCTGTTTGTGGGAGTTGTTTTCGCAAATCTGCTGTTGTTTTTCGGAATGCTTCTTCCGTCTGCGCTGGATCATTATCAGCTTGAGATCCAGGAAAATATGCTGGCGAAATATCAGTACATGCTTTCGGTTCCGGCAAGTGCCTATTCTGGGAATAAAGAGGATGCCATGAATTCTCTTCTGGAATATTATACGGATATCAGAACGGACAATAAAGATGCGGAAAAATTTTCTGCGTATTCTTTGAATACCATGCCTGGTAAATATAAAAGTGAGGAGATCGCTTTTTACGGTGTGGAGCCTGACAGCCGGTATATCCAGGCGGATCTTTCGGGAGACGGTGTTTATATTTCCAGTGCTTATGCAGATAAATTCCGGATCAAGGAGGGCGATACCATAACTTTGAAGGAAAAATACGAGAAGGATGAGTATTCCTTTAAAGTAGATGGAATCTATGATTATGCGGCAAGCCTCTGTGTATTTATGGAAAGAGATAAACTGAATGAGGCGTTTGATCTTGGAGATGATTATTTTGGAGGATATTTCTCTGATACAGAGATCAGGGATATCCCTTCAAAATATATCGGCTCTGTCATTGATCTGGAGGCTCTTACAAAAATATCCAGGCAGCTGGATGTCTCCATGGGAGATATGATGGGAATGATGTATGGATTTTCCGTGATCATTTTCCTGGTGGTGATCTATCTGCTTTCCAAGGTCATCATCGAAAAAAATGCCCAGTCGATTTCCATGACCAAGATCCTGGGCTATACAAATGGTGAGATCAGCCGTTTGTATATACTTTCCACATCACTTGTGGTGGTGTTCTGCCTGCTGTTAAGCCTTCCGGTTGAACGGCAGATCATGGAAGTGCTGTTCCGCGAGATGATGCTTTCCAGTATTTCGGGATGGATCACCATGTGGGTGGATCCCATGATCTATGTGAAAATGACAGCGATCGGAATCGCAGCCTATGCAGTGGTAGCAGTGCTGGAATTCCAGAGGATCCGTCATGTGCCCATGGATGAAGCACTGAAAAATGTGGAATAATATGTGACATCTGTATATATATCTGGAAAAATAATTCAGGATATCCGGAAATTTTACAGAATATGCAACAGGATCAGGAGTATGTGTGGTTTAACTGAATGCGGATGCTTTTATCCGCTTGAACAGTTGTCTGTGAATAACCACATATACTCCTTAAATATTCATAAATTTTCCGGAATACTGGAAATATTACTACAAACTTGTTATAATAATCCCATACTTCCCGTTGGAGGGAATAATTCAAACAGGAAATCAGGTGAGGAACATGGCAGGCAGAAAGAAGGATCCGCTGTATAAAAGCTTCGGATATGCGTTTCAGGGGATTTTTACCTGCATCCGCAAGGAAAGAAATATGAAGATCCACTGTATGGTGGCAGCGCTTGTGGTGATCGCAGGACTGATCCTTGGGATTTCCGTGACAGAGTGGTGCATCTGCCTGGGGCTGTTCGGAATGGTGATGGCGCTTGAGCTGGTGAATACGGCAGTGGAAGCTGTTGTGGATCTGGTCACAGAGGAACGTCACCCACTGGCAAAGATTGCCAAGGACACAGCGGCCGGAGCAGTACTGATCGCAGCGATCATGGCAGCGATCGTCGGACTGATCATTTTTGTTCCCAAGGGACTTGTTTTTCTGGGAATATGACAGGAACAGAAAACTTTTGTTTCAGGATAGGGTCTGGTGTCGGACTGTGGTGTGATGGTCCGGCAGCTGCCGGTTTCAGGAAAGGAGGATGATATAAGTAACTAAATATATTGTAAAAAGATATTAAATGTGTTTAAATGTACTTATGGAGGTATATTATGGACACATCAAATATCACAAATTATAAACCAAAAGATTTTGCTGAATTATTAGGTGTTTCTGTAAAAACGCTTCAGAGATGGGACAGAGAGGGAATCTTAAAAGCAAACCGAACTCCAACAGACAGGCG
>NZ_JAMOYY010000059.1:0-12553 GCF_023669475.1 Blautia sp. MB18-30
GTAAATATAAATAACGCAAATGAACAAATTAGATTTTAAAAATATCCCCGTTCTTCCTGCCAGTCTTTCACATAACATCGGATTCCAATATAAATAACATGTGATAGTAATAGGAATACCATGAGATTTATCGGAATAGCGTTTTTAATGATCTGGTTTTCCTCCACTTTCCATGAAGCGGAGGATGTCTGTCCGTTTTGAAATTTCTCATCAATTTTTCTGGCATCCGCACCCTCATGGATCGTTGGTATCTCAAATTTTCCCTGCCTTGCATAAGAACGGTGGTCAATGTGATTTTCCACTTTCAAATGAGCATTACATACATTCGCCCATTCACTCCGCCACAGTTCACAATTTTTCGGATTGTTCCACCCGGTAGCATCGGTTAATACACGTTTCCACTGTTTACGGTTCCTTGCACCGACTTTCTGATTGCCATTTTCGTCCAATACCGGGATTCGGATTCCATGACGGTCAGGGTTCTTTTTATCCTGCCACCAGTCCGAATGGGATTCATCCACCACAATATTTCCATTTTCATCTCTGACAAAATCCCAGTCCTTGACTTCTTTGTTTCCCCATGAATGGTCTGGATTGAATGATCGCATCGTCACAAGTAAATGCACATGAGGATTCCCATCGCCTTTATCGTGGATGCTCCAGTCCGCACACATTCCCTTATCTACAAAGGTCTTTTGAATATATTCAGTTGTATAATCAATCTGTTCCTGTCGGCTCCATTCTTTCGGAAGTGAGAACTCAAATGACCTGCCGAGTTGTGCATCCGAGGTCTTCTCAATCTTCAAAACTTCATTCCACAAACGCTGTTTCTGAAAAGTGAGTTTAAATTTTTCCAGTGCGGCATCTTTGTTATCTGCTCTTTTATATCGGACAGATTTCTGGAACCGTCTGATATTTTCAGCAGGTACATTCAGCCATTCCTGTGGTGCATTTTCACACATCAACAGGTTGGTATAAACAACTTCTCTTTTGGAAGTGTAATAACTGATCCTGCCTGTTTCTTCATTTTTCATCACATCGCCATTGAGATAAGCAGATGCCGATATGATGGATTTTCCTTTGCTGCGTCCAACAATCTTTACTGTATAATGAAAAAATGCCATGATCCGTTTCCTCCTTTCTGCCGTATCCGGCTTTGATTTCCGGCAGGTAACGTTTTCCTAAAAGAAAAAGGTATCTGCCGGAACGCCCTCTGCATAAGAGTGCCCTGTGCATAACAGCCTGCATGGAATGCGCCCCTCTGGCGAAGAGTGCCTCCTACGGCATGAGCAGGTCTGCATGAAATGCCCGCCGACGGAACGAGCCCGGCAAGCGTGAGCGCAGACCGGTTGCCACTTGTGGCAAACTTATACGGACGACCTCTGGTTGTCCATAAATGCGCCCTTCATAAAAAAACAATGAAGGGAATGGAAAACCCACTCCCTCCGGCATTACACTTCCTCCGTATTTGCAACTGGCTCTTTCTGCATTGCCTTTGAGAAAAACTTTCCGTTTGCTTCCTGCCTTTTTAAGAAGCCAATCAGCTTCGGGATATCTTCTTCCTCAATTGCAGAACCCAGCACCGATTCCACCGCACCGCCAATCTGGCAGAGCCTGGTTATGCTGTTAATAAAATCGGAGACTTTTGTGTCACTGTAGATTTTCATCCGGTCTGTAAATAATGGGTGGTTATACGCATAATCGGGATAATACTGTCCGGCATTGTTTTCTGCAATGATGGAATACACTGCCAAGTCCAGAAACAAACCGCTGTTCTTTCCAATGATATCTCCCAGCATTTCATCCAGGTGATACTCCGCTATAATCTTACGCAGTACAAAATAGGTACCAGCTCTGAGACACCCACTCCTGTAAGCACTGCCTTTTGTTTCCGGCAGTTCCTCAGCCGGGAAAAATTTCAAAAAGTTGGTGTTCGGATACATCAGCTCCGAATCATCCTCTGTACACTTTCCAATCGTCGTGTTCTTAGGGACAGTATACCCTTTTTTTGTATTGTAATTATGTTCATATGCATAGTAAATGTAAGTGGTTCCCTTAATTTTTTTACGAGTAATGCCAGCTGATTCAGTTGGTATTTTTACTTGAAAATCGAGATACATGGCGCCGCCTTTCGAGAGTTAATTATTACGGAAGTTCACATTTCTAGTATAACGTAAATTAAATAGCTACTATATATTTTGAGGATAATGTGTGGTATAATAGTGTTATCTAAGAAAGGGATGAACGCTATGAGAAGAACATATCTTACTCTGTCAGAGGAAGACAAAGATTACCTTAAAACATTATCAAAAAAAAGAACAATTCAGGCACAAATTGTAGATCGTGCCAAAATTTTATTATATAAATCTGATGGCATGACTTTCAATGATATCGCTGAAAAACTTGCCGTTAGTTCAGCAACCGTACGGCTTTGTGTTTCTAAATATTACGAGGGCGGTATTGAATTTAATGCCTGTCAAAACCGAAAGCCATAGAGCAATAACTTCTTGGTTTAGAAATTATTAAGGAGAGAGTACATAATGGAAGATGTAAATGCAATACACAGAATTTTCAAAAATTTAAAATATGAGATGGATAATAATGGTTGGGTCTATCAATGGCATTTAGGTGATGAGCCTATAAAAGTAACTCATAAATTTTACCCACCTGTATCCTCCGAAGAAATTCAGTTATTTGAAAAATATTTTCCCAACATGAAACTTCCCGCTTCGTATAAAGCCTTTTTATCTTGTTCAAATGGAATGGAGCTTTTTTGTGGAGAAGAGGGTAGTTCTCTAGTCAGCTGTACCATCTACTCTTTAAAAGAAGCTCTTAATCAAAAAGAGGTTTGGAATAATACACCCATTTTATCTGATCCAGAATTCACCTATCATCTTCCCATTCTTTTTCTGCAAGATATAGGTGATATAACCATGGATTTACAAGCTGTATTAGAAGGTAGAGACGATTATTTATGTTATCCAGCTCCTGACACCGATCGTTTTAACCTTCCTTTTAATGAGTGGTTGGAGCGCTATATTGTATGCCAGGGACATGAATTTTGGTTTTTCTTAAATCCGTAACTACCAAAATACTTTCTCTCTATTTTTATAAAAAAAATATATGCTTATGAAAAACACTCTGACTACTAAGTTGGAGTGTTTTTATAATTCATATTATATTTATAGATTTACTCTCAGTGCTACACATTCCGGGGGTTGAGGCCGTCCCCAAAGTGCGTTTTGATGTCCAAACGCTATGCTTGCCAGATACTTCCGAACACTTTTTAAGGAAACCATACCATCCGTCCAACCATTTTATATTAATTCTCATCCATATTATCTTTCTTCTCCATCAGCTGTTTCAGCTTTTTATTTATTTTACTTCTATTCTCTTCCTGTAATTTTCCGCAGAATAGATAGCAAAATTTCAGTGCAAACCACCAGATATACAAAGCCTTAAAGCTCTGGAATGCCTGATCATCCAGCATTCCATGTGCCACATTGTTGCGCATGTTAAATCCAAATTTTGAACAGAAAATCGTATTTAACGCAAATATAAGGTCTTCATCCAGGCTTTCTTTTACTCCTTCCAATTCTAAGACAGCGTGCATTGATTTTATTTCTTCAATCCCTTCTTCATTCATGTTGTAAACAGGTTCTCCACATTCTACTGCCAGATATCTTACTGCATTTTCTATCTGTGGAATCAGGATACTGAGCGCCGTCAAGAAATCTCCAGAAAAGCCAAACATGAGACCCTTGGTATACGATTCTTTTCTCCCCTCCGGAATCGCACAACTTACATCTACAATCTTTTTTATATCACTCTCTTCGATCAAAAATCTGGAACGAATATATTCAAACGTATTGCTCACCAGGATCTGTGCAAAATAATCCATCTCCATGGTTGCTGTCCGCTCCATATTATCCTTAAGCGCACCTTCATCGATTGTTCCATCGGGCTTTTTCACAGGCCCGCTTTTAGCAATTAATTTTCCTCCTTTTCCAAGGATTGCCGCTGGAAATATCGTGTGCAGGATCCCAGTCCTATTTAATACCTGATTCTTTACCCTTTCTCTTTCCGGAATCGGAATAAATGAAGCAAAATAACATAATGCCTCTTCTTTATCAAGATCTTCCAGTTGGCGGAACAGTTCTTTTACAATGCCGCTGGCATCCTGTTTATCACTCCATACCATCATCTCCGAAAGGGAAGCTTCTTCTATCTGTGCTATTTCCTGCAACAGTGCCTTTCTTTCTTCTTCCGTACCTTGTATGGTCTTTAACAACTGAATAACCTCTTTCAAATTGTGAATCTTTCTCATTAAATTTCCTTTGGAAGAGGCCCCGGCATATTCAGCCTCCATCCGGACAGCCTGAATCTTACGTCTTCGTATCGCAATCAGTTTAGGTTCAGTAATACACTTTTTCTTCAGCCAGTTATTTTTTCTGCAATAGAGTTCTTCCAACAGATCACAAAACTTACCAATGAGCAGTGCATCGCAGCTATTATCATCGTAAGTTTTCAAGATATTTTCCACATAAGGGATCAGATATCCTGTATCCACTTTTTCCTCCATGGCAGTTTTTATCAAATATCCAATTTTTGCGTGGCTGCTGTTATCATACTCTTCTAATACTTTTATCAGCAGATTCTTTCGCACCTCTTCATTGATTTCCTTGCTTCGGATTTTTTTAGAGATAAACAAGATCCGGTTTATAGCCATGATATGATCTGCAAATGCACCGGTGTTCTTCAAGTGTTCGCAATAAGCCGTTTCTGCTATTTTAGCATTTGAAAAATCATTTTCCACAACCCATAAAAAATCCGATATCTTTGCCTTGTTGATCGGTGCGATGGGATAGCTTCGGATTTCCTCCAGCAATGCCTGATACTCTTCTCTATTTATATCTTTCCGATTCCAAATGCTGCGGGCATAGGAAAACGGTACGTCTTTAGGCGTATCAATCCATCGTTCCACAATAATATCCACCAGAAGATTCCTGAATTCCCCATCCATCGTTCCGCAGAAATCTGTCAGTGCTTTCTCTGCCGTTTGAAAATTAGGTCCTTTTAAAATCTCTGCGATCCGCTCTGCCATTTTTTCTGCCATACATATTCCTCCAACCTTTTTCTATAGGAAAAGTATAACGTATTTTTCTTTTTCCTGTAAAGCAGAAAGACCTGAAATTCCAGGTCTTTCTGTCATCATTGATTAGAAATTGAAATTGACACTCTATTTTATATCCTTGGAACCCATAGAAGCCGCCCATCCAGCCTGAATCCTTTGTATTACGCTTCCATCCCGTGCATCAATCGTAAGGAGTGGAACACCTGCATCATCCATCGTCACGTCTCCCATGACCGGTCCATCCTCCCCATTTCCGTACTCATACTCTGGCTCTTTGGATGTCCAGGTTCCATAAAAATCCCACACCGGGATCAGGACTGCTTCGGTATCGCTGCCTTCACTGTCTGGCATGCACATATAACCCAGCTGTACCTTTGTTATGGCTATCTCCGCACTCTGTGCATCAATGGATGGATAACGGTAGTGGCTTCCTCCATCGACAGAGATCAGCCGATTCTTGTCTTCTGTCATGACCTGCAAAGTGATCGTTTTTTCAAAGATATCCTTGACCTCATCAAAAGGAAGTAAGAACAGCCTCTCATCGGAAGCATTCGATGCTTCTATGGGATTTCGGTGCAGAAAACTCTGAAGTGTCCCACTGCAAAAGTCCATCGTCAGTACTTCATTTTCCCATCCTTCAGACTGTCCTTCATGAAGTGTTCCATCTTCGTTTTCCCATTCAAGAGCCTGTTCATTAACAGGCAAAGAGGTTTCCCTCACATAATTAACCGGAACCCCGTCTATCATCCGTTCAAAAATGAAGTCATCTTTTTCCAGGGTAGTGCTTCCTTCAGTAAGTGCTTTTGAGGAACTTTCAAATAGCTCCCAGTCTCCGGACACAAGACCTGAAACCTTCTCCTTTGCTTCCTTTTCAGACACTTTCCCGCTTCCTGCCTTTATATAATTTTGAAAGCGTTCTTCCCTTTCTTTTTTCTCGCTCGATTCCAGGGTCATGTCTCCACAATCGTCAAAGATAAACTTCGCTATCCCAAATCCGAGTTCCTCCACATCCGATACCTGTTCACTCTGTGTATAAGAATACCGATAGGTCAGTCCATCTACTGTATATGTCCCCGCCTGTTCGTTCTCATTCTTCTCTTCCTGCATGGGCTGTCCTTTTCCGAATGTGTCTTTTATTTTATTCTGTTCTTCTTCAGGAATCGCCAATCTTTTTACTTTTTTTAAACAGATTGCATCTACATCCGGCACTTTTACCGGTGCATCCGCTGTCAGTGTAAAATTCATCGGGGTTTCTTTATCCTCCCGGTCCGCTGATCTTAGATCTGCCTGGATCGTTGTCTGGTATATTTCCGGTGCCTGTACCTGTTCGGCAACGGTTTTCTGAACTGTCTCCTTTTTCTCTTCTTTTTTCTGTTCTGTCTGATCCTTTTCTTCCACAACAGCAGACTGGACAATACGGTCACATCCGGATAATGTCAAAAGATTCATACACAGAACGGCTCCCATAAACATTTTTATTTTCTTCATCCTTTTTCCATCCTTTCCTTTCGGTATTAAAAAAGGTACCCTTTTCTTATGAGAAAAGAGTACCATATTGCTTTGCCGATGTATTCATCAAGATGTAAACAACTTGTAAATCAGAAGATGGCTCTTACCGTGGTCCCCTCTCTCTGTCTGCTTTCGATTTTCAAGCATCCGCCATGGATTTCAGCCACCTTCACACAGAGTGCCAGCCCAAGTCCGGATCCGCCTTCTTTTCGGCTTCGTGATTTGTCCACCATATAAAATGCATCTGTGATCTTTCCCAGTTCTTCCTCCGGGATCCCCATTCCAGTATCCGACACCTCAAAGATCTTTTTTCCAGCTTTCTCATAAGCCCTTACCCAAATGCTTCCACCGGCATCCGTAGCCTTTAGGGCATTGTCGATCAGGTTTATCAGAAGGCTTTCCATCAAGGCCGGATCCATTTTCATGGAAAAGGCTTCACATTCCATCTTGAGGTGCACCTCTTTCTTTTCTGCCTGTTCTTTTTCCAGGTCTATGACATGGTTTAAAAGGTCACCTGCCATGGTCATTTCCATCTGTATGGCATGGTTCTGATAAAGCCCCAGCATCTGCAGCATCTTCCCAGAAAGAGCCTCCAGGCGTTTTCCCTCCCGGTTGATATGTTCCAGTGCCCGGTCTTTCTGTTCATCTTTCAGCTTTACATGGCGCAGGGTATCCGAATACCCGATAATGGACGTTAACGGGGTACGCATTTCATGGGAAAGTGCCCCCATGAGCAGCTCCTGTTTCTCTGCCACTTCCTGTAGCTTCTCCATCTGTTCCACAGTTCTTCGCATCATCATATAAATAAAAAGGCCGGCGATCAGGAACACAGCCAGATAAATTCCAAAAAACCAGACAGCGGTCTGTCTCAGCTCTGCAAAAAGCCCTGTGACTTCCCGGACAGAGAGGACTTCATATCCTTCCGGTCTGGATAATGGTTCCAGCTGGAGAAGGAGGTATTTCTGTCCCAGTTTCTGTATCTTGTAGGCATACGGATCTCCTTCATCCTTTAAGCCTAAGTTTTCGAGCCCCACCACTTTATAATTTGTCAGGTTTTCAATGACGGCATTGCTTTTTCGGTCGATGAGAGCCATGCCTTCCCCACAGCATCGCTGGAACTGAAAGCCCATATAAGCCTGCTTTCCAGTCTCGGACATCTGCTCATATTTGCTGTTATCCCAAAATTGTTCCAGGAGTATCTTGCCATTTTCCAGCTGTCTTCCGTAGGTCTCTGCAGCATTATTGAGGCTTCGTTTTCCTGTAATATAAAGACTTAGCGTTCCCACTGGGATCAGGGCACATATTAGCGTTACCAGCATAAGAAGTACCGTTCGTTTCCACAGCTTCATCCTTATTCCTCCAGACGGTATCCAAGTTTCGGGATCGTCCTGATCTCATCATAAAGTTCCAGCTTTTTTCTGAGCTGTCCGATATGGACATCCACCGTCCTGCTTTCCCCCAGGTAGTTTTCTCCCCAGACCCGTTTTAACAGTTCTTCCCTTCCAAGCGCAATGTTCTTATTTTGCAGGAGCAGCACAAAGAGGTCATATTCCATTGGCTTTAGGCTTACCGGAAGCCCGTCTTTGTAGACCTGATGGCTTTGCATGTCCACCAGGATGTTCCGGACCGTTAAGACTTTCTTGGCCCGTCCCGTCCTCTCCAGTACCTTCTCAATGCGTACCAGAAGTTCCAGCATCTCAAAAGGTTTTACCATATAATCTTCTGCACCCAGTTTCAGCCCCTTTACCTTGGAAGCCACATCATCCTTTGCAGTCAGGTAGAGCACCGGAAGCTCCTTCTTTTTAAAATCCTCCATCAGTGCAAATCCGTCTTTTCCCGGCAGCATGATATCCACCACTGCCAGGTCCGCGTCCTCCTGCCATAAGAGCAGCCTCTGGGCTTCTTCCCCATCATACGCTGCCACAGTCTCATACCCTGCTGCCTCCAGGTTCATGCACAGCAATTCTGAAATTGCGCGGTCATCTTCTATCACCAAAATTTTATTTTTCATTCCCGCTGCCACCTCTAACGCTTTTCTATAGTATAGTTTTTTATATCCCAAGTCTACATTGCATTTGATCTTGCTTTCTCATCATTTATACGCATCAGGACACGATAATGTGACCAGCTCAATTCAGGGCACAGTGTGTCTCGAATTAGAAAAGTACAATAAAACTGAAATTATTGATTTTTGTCTCTTTTCTTTTTTGCCATTACGAATCCAAACATTAAAATCAAGTTCATAAACAGTACAACTATGCTACCTTCAATTTTACAGCTACCACCCGACAAAATTGAATTTCCACTAATTACCATGTTGAACAAATGTGGATAATCTTCTGCTAACGATACTCCACCCAAAATAATTGCACCAACTCCATTCCATAAAAAATGGATTACAATCGGAGCAACTAAGGATTCCGTGTATTCCAAAACTGCCGTCACGAAAAGACTCATCGTTATAACGTTTAGTACAGGAAGTATTCCTGCCTCAAAAGCCCCACTATGTGCAAATGTAAATAATCCGGTAGATATAAGGACAGCAACAACGATGTTGTAATTATTTTTTATCATCTGATATAAGTAACCACGAACTAACACTTCCTGCATAACGCTATTGATAAAAGCTGAAAATAACCATAACCAAAGCATAGAAATTTGGTTTCTGCCATCAATATGTATGACCCCTGTTAAAGATAATATCACAACAGATACTCCTAACCAAATAGCTCCTGTGATACACCCAAGTACGATATTATAAACAGGTTTTCCAGTCAGATATAATCGTATGTTTCTTTTATCTATTAACCAGAAAATAATTGTAAAACCAATAACTGACAATAATGGAATCAATTCTGCCCAAAATCTCCAGACTGCCGCACTTTTTGTATCTGGTATAGGCAAAATTGAAACACATATAGCCCAGCCTACAAAAAAGGCAAACGTTTTTAATGATACCAATAGTGAACTACTCGGCAACTGAGTTACCAGAGCATCTGAAATCTGGCGGGATACTGCCTTTTTTCAGGGTGCGTCCATGACACCAATACTGCTTGCCTTTCGGCTATGCAGCTACTTTTATTATTTCTGGATTTTTTAGTCCGGTTACGGACAGTTCTTTCTGCTTTCCGGATACGGAAAGATATTTCCGCAGGATATTAAATGCTCCTACTGCATCTGCATTGTATCTTACTCCATCAGTTATATACATGCCCCGTTCTTTTCGGTTTGATGCTTCTGCATATCTTTTTGATACTTCCGGTGATAATGGGCTGCACTGGCTGGTATAGCTTTCCTCTTGTTTTATCAATGGAATCCCATACAGTTTCAGCTTATATTCCAGCATGATATACAGCTTATTATACGGCAGGCTGTGAAGCTTCTGGTTGGTCTTATGCCCCATATCTTTTTCTTTGCGGATATTTCGCATGTCTCCCACAACCACACAGCGGATATCTTCTTTTCTGCAGTATTCTGCAATCCATCTGGTCACTTTGTGAAGATAATCCTTTACTGCATTCTGCTTTTTCCTGTAAAATCTCCGGATATGTTTCGATGATTTTGGATATTTTATTCCTCTTTCCGATTGCTGCGCATACCATACTGACTGCACTCTGGCGATTTCTTTATTAAAATACCTTTCCAATGAAAGATATTTTCTTCCAAGGATAAAAGTCCTGCCATTTTCGGAATCATAACAGGTCATCAGATTATGAAGTCCCAGATCAACAGATAAATAATGTTCATTCTGAGAGAGCTGCTCTGGTTCTTCAATCTCATAGATAACAATAAGGTCGCATTTTCCGTTTTCCGGTGGATAGATCCGCAGCTGTTTTATATGATCCATGTCCCTGAAAATCTTATTTTCAAGATATAGAAATTTTTCATGGATCCCATATGTTTCTTCCATGTAGCTTTTCAGCTCCTTTGGCAGAGACAGCCGCAGCTGGTCCGAACCTTTCTCATGCCGGAGCCCCATCTGCATGTATGTGACCGGTATATTTCCCTGTTTAAAATGAGGTGGATTTGGATCTTTGATCCCTCCGGTCTTTTTCAGGACATAAAAGGATCTCCATGCTTTGTCCAGCTGCTTGCAGGTCTCCTGTGCTGTCTGTGACGGAAGCTGTTTATACCACAGATTTCCTTTATGTGCTTTTTTCTGGTAATACCAGTCAGGATACTTTTCCAGTCCCAGTTCTTTATAATGGTGACGTTCGTAGTTACAGATATTCCAGAGTTTGGATGCTGCATAACACATATGCCCTATGATATTGGAATATTCCGGCCGGATTTTTACAGATGTTCTGTGTGACAGCAGCATTCCTCTTCCCCCTTCAGACAGTTATGCGGACCGCTATTCACAGTCCGTCTTAAATCAATACGACTTGCTCTGATGTTCAATATAACGGCGGATATTTTCCTCAGATACAGATCCGATTGTTTCCACATAATAGGAATGATTCCACAGCTCTCCCTTCCATAGCTGGTTTCTTATTTCCGGAAAACGTTCGAACAGTTTTCTGCCGGTGATCCCCTTCAGATACTTGACAATTGCTGTTATGGACAGCTTTGGCGGAGCTGATACAAAGCAATGGACATGGTCACCTTCACCACATTCGAATAGATGAACGGTAAACCCCTTATCCTCAGCAATCTGCTGCACCAGTTCCTGAAGGTATTCCTCAATTTCTGGGTTTAATATCTTCCGCCGGTATTTCACCGACCACACCATATGGTAGTTGATATTACATACACAAGTCCTGTAATGTATTAGATTTTCTTTCATACATATAGTATAACATGATGAGCGGAAATACGCAACAAAAAATCAAACATATTTTCGATTGATTATATGCCAGTTATGGCATTAATATCAAGGGAGATTATTATATTATCAGATTATTTCAATGTGCAGCCATGCACACTCCTGCGCTTTCATCTCGGTAATTGAATTGCCGAGGATTCCCGCTTATTGTCCTAATTTCTTCATGTAATATTTTCCTCTACAATCCTGATTTTCTTAATTTCACAAACTTGAATCCGTCGATTCCTTTCTTGTCTAATCTGTTAGCAATTTATCCAACAGCATCTGCCTGTTATTTATGAACATTTCTGTTACCCGATAGCTCTCTGTTTCTTCATATTCGCATAAATGTATTCGTCCATCATCAAAACAATAGATATCTGCATCAGGTATTCCTAACAAAATTGGCGAATGCGTAACTATAATAAACTGTGCTCCCTCTTTTGCACAACTATATATTTGCATCAACAATGTAAGCTGTCTCTGTGGGGATAATGCAGCTTCCGGTTCGTCAAAAAGATACATCTGTAAAATTCTTTGCAAATCTGGAACAGCTCCTGCACTTTCCCACTTAGATACTGCCTGTCTGGATACGCCCAACTGATTGGCTAGTTCTTCCGGTAACAAAATGTCAATAGTTTTTTAATCACTTTTTTCAAAAAGGCAAAAAAAAATAGAACGTATAGATTATTTCCATACGCTCTATCTCATATTTCATATTAAATTTTTGAATTCTACAAACTGGATTTTCTGCATTACTCATCATCCTTAATCATATATAACAAATTATTATATCCTGACTGCACAAGTAATTGCTTAAAGCCAGAAAGCACTTCTTCTTTTGTATAATTGTTGTTAATCAAAAACTCACTATCTTTCTCACTAAGGTATTGATAGAAAAGAGCTGCCGCCATCACTTCATCATTATTTGCATAATCAATGTTATCTAAAAGTATATTCTCTGCTTCGTTAATTTGCCCTGAATCAATCATATCAAGAAAACTTTTCAAATTTTTCCCTGACACTTCATATTTGTTTTCTTTTTCAAGCTCAACAGAAACATACTTTTTCCCATATATTAAAGAGAATAATATTCTCACCATTTC